>JANYFT010000426.1 GCA_025359625.1 Ferruginibacter sp. | reverse complement strand
GAAGGTGCAATTTGGCGACCCTTACGTGTTGCACACACAGGGCATGTATTATATGTATGGTACTGGCGGAGCAGCGGATCATGGGTTTGCTGCTTATTCTTCAAAAGACCTCGTGCACTGGAAGCAGGAAGGGCAGGTATTTTTTAGCAACAATAAAAATGGCTGGAGTGATGTGAAGGCTAAATGGGAAGGTGCGTACTGGGCGCCGGAAGTGTATGAAGTGAAAGGCAAATTCTACCTGTTTTATAGTGCACAATGGAAGCTAAATCCTACCAATGAAGAAGAAAATTTCCGTATTGGTGTAGCCGTAGCAGATAAGCCCACAGGGCCTTTTATTGATTTGGCCACCCGCCCGGTTTTTGATCCCGGGTACCCCACTATTGATGCCAACGTTTTTTTTGATACCAATGGCAAATGCTATTTGTATTACTCCCGTGTGGCTTACAAACATCCTGTAGAAAGCGAAGTAGCTGCATGGGCCAGGAAAAAGGGCTTGTACAAAGAAATTGAAGAAAGCTGGGTATATGGTGTGGAGCTTAAACCCGATTTTTCTGGTGTAATTGGCAAACCAAATTTAATGCTTCGGCCTCCCGTTAGCCTGAGCGACAAACAGTCTGAATGGGAAAGCAGGTCTGTTACTGCGCAGGAAGTAAACCGCCGCTGGACGGAAGGCCCGGTAACGTTTAAAAAAGATGGCCTCTATTACATGATGTATTCTGCCAATCATTTTGGCGGCCAGTATTATGCCATAGGTTATGCCACAGCTGCTACTCCACTGGGGCCTTATAAAAAAGCAGCCAATAACCCGGTGCTGCAAAAAAATACAGACAAGGGTGGGGAAGTTTCCGGCACGGGGCACAACAGCATTACTTACTCACCCGATGGTAAAGAAATGTTTTGTGTATATCACGGAAGAACAGCTGCAACCGGTGATGAAAGGGTTGTTTTTATTGACCGCATGACGGTGAAAGCAGGCATAATAACAATTGCCGGGCCTACTACCACCGCCCAAAAACTTCCTTCGGGCGTAGCACCAACTCCTATAAATAAATGACATTAAGTTGATGTATTTCTTCCTGAATAGTGAAGAGTGCCGGAGCCTCGCTACAAAACCGAAAGTGAAAACACGGCTAATGAATATATTGCTTTTACCTTACGCAACTCTTTGTGCTGGGGACCACTGTCACTACACTTTAAGAATTTGAAATGATTTTAACAAACGACAACAAGCTTACTGACATGCAAACACAGGCAGAGGATTCACCTGATAAAAATGGGCCTAACATAATACCCCTTTGGCCGGATAAAATAAAACGGTTACATTCAATTAACAACAGGCTTACGCAGCTAGCAATGTAATAAATGGAGAAGAGCAGTAATTAAATAACAGGCAATGTTTTAAAATGAGCTACCAGGTGTACGTCATAGAGTTATCAAAAAAAGTGTTTACAGAAAATGCAAAATTCCGTGCTGCTAATCCACAATTTAATGGAGTGCTTCAGTGTTTGTATGTGGGCATGACGAGTAAGACGCCGGCTGAACGGTTCACGCAACATAAAACCGGCTATGTAAATAAAAAAGGGCACAAGCTATCTGCCAATGTTGTTCAGCAATACGGAACCTATTTACGTCCGAGCCTGTACGACCATATAAATCTACAAGCGATGACCAGGCAGCAAGCTTTGAAAATGGAAGAAAAACTTGCCCTCGATTTAAGAAGAAATGGATATGCAGTTTGGTTTAACTAACTGTAGTAAAAACAGGCATTCCCTGTAAAACCATCCTTATTGGTTATTGATACCCATAACAACTTTTGCAGATACCAATAACCCCTGCAAAAAAGTAATAATTTGCATCAATAATATTTGATAGGTTATGGCAAAAGCAAATAAAAATACCAACATTATAACCGCTGAACAGGTTCTGCTTACAGAATTATCACAACTGATAGAGCAAAGCCAGCAGCAGATAGTTTCGCAAGTCAATAATACCCTCACCATGCTTTTCTGGCATATTGGTACCCGCATCAATAAAGAAATACTACAGAACAAACGGGCAGATTATGGCAAACGAATTGTGTCAACGCTGTCTACACAATTAAAAGAGAAGTACGGCATAAATTTTGAATTAAGAAATTTGCAAAGAATGATGCAGTTTGCAGAGCAATTTGCCGATAACTCAATTGTGTCGACACTGTCTACACAATTGAGTTGGTCACATTTTGTAACATTATTGCCACTTAAATCACAGGAAGCAAAACTGTTTTATGCCCAAACTTCCGCCACACAGGCATTAGGTATAAGGGATTTACGCAAACAAATTAGCACCAAAACATTTGAAAGAAGCAGCATAGCCAATTTGCAAAATACCAGTAACCACCCTGCCATCCACAATACATTTAAGGACCCGTATTTTTTAGATTTCTTAGGGTTACAAAATACCTATTTAGAAAAGGATTTGGAAGCAGCTATTTTACGGGAGTTAGAAGCTTTTATTTTGGAATTGGGCAAAGGCTTTGCCTTTGTAGAACGTCAAAAACGGATGATAATAGATGGGGAAGATTTTCATTTAGACCTGCTTTTTTACCCCGGAATTTAAAACGCCTGGTAGCCATAGAATTAAAGTTGGGTAAGTTTGAAGCCAACCACAAAGGACAAATGGAACTGTATTTAAAATGGCTGGATAAACACGAAAAGGCACAAGGGGAGTTATCGCCGGTAGGATTAATACTTTGTACAGAAGGCAGCAGGGAGCAAATAGAATTACTGGAGATGCACAAAGATGGGATAATGGTAGCAGAGTATTGGACAGAACTACCACCCAAAAAACAATTAGAAAAAAAGATACAAAGTATTTTAACAGAAGCCAAAGAAAGGATGGAACGAAATAAGTTACTCGAATAAAAACTGCCTTGTAAAATGGCGGTCATATACAGCAAATACATCAATACAAAGTATTGCAAAAATGAAAGGGCAAATTTCAACAAACAAATTGTACAGGCCTTATCTATACAATCGGCAAATCAGCTAGAAGAAACTTTACAAAAAAAAAGTTAGGTGATACATTTTTGTATCGTTTTTTGCCAAAAATACAATTGTCGTGACAGTGGCACGACAATCTCTTTCGTTTCGGTCCTTCTATTCAAAAAATTTGCTTCCACTCCGAGTCCCGAATTTAAAAACTTCCCAGGCGATGTCTCTGCACAAGCAATTTAAATGTTACGACCAGCACAAGTTGCAGTACAAACATTTAATTCTTAAAGACTATCCTTGGCTATAACACTCCAGTCATCATTTCCATTGCCCTTGGCTATCCAGTTATCCATTACAGCAGCAATGGCAGGTATAATGGCTAAGGTTATTCCGGCGTCGTTGGCTGCATTTATCATCAGCCCGGCATCTTTGCGTGCCATATTCAGTTCCCAGGAGGGTTCGTTAAACTTAGCTTCTGATATTTTCTTTAACCGTGCAGGAGCCATGGCACCTGGGTTCCAGGTATTGAATAGCGTAAGCAGTTCCGATGGTGATATGCCATGTACCTTGGCAAGTGCCAGCGCATCTGCAAGCCCTGCAGTAAGGCTTAATAAAAAAAGATTTCCTGATAATTTGATACCTGCTGCTTTTCCTTCTTCCGCGCCAAAATTGATTAGCTTGCCAGTCATTTTAGATAGTGCTGATTCATGCTTTTCAATTACGGATTGATCGCCTGAAACCAGCATAAAACCGGTACTTTCCAAAGCATTCTGTGGGCCCATAAAAACAGGTGCATGCAAATAGGTAAAGCCTTTGCTTTTCCAATACCCTGTTCTTTGTATAGCTCCTTTTACAGAAGTGGTAGTATGGTCTATGATCACTACTCCGGCCTGAAGCCCTTTACTGGCAGCCGCCAGCACTTCATCAACCGTAGTATCATCTTTAAGAGTAACATGAATACTATCCGAACCCTGTACTGCTTCATCAATATCATTGAAGGCTTTTGCACCATATTGTTCCAATGCTTTTGCTTTAGATGCAGTGCGGTTCCAGACCTGTATAGCGTCGCCTTTCTGCAACATTGCCTTAACGAAATTTGAACCTAATAGTCCCATCCCTAAAAATGCTTTCATACTATAAATATTTTTGTAAAGTTAATGAAACATTTTTTTGATGTTGTTCCTTCAAGGCGTTACTTCTTGTACAATGAAGAAAACCATTCGGCCGTGGTTTTAAAGTGATACCTGCGTTGAACTCCAACTTTAAACGTTCAATTTTAATTCATAACTTCAACTGTAAAATGTAGCCGATGGCTACCGGGAGAGGATTTGTACCGGGCCGGATTTTTAATGAATTTCCTGACTTCGCAAATAGTGAAAGCTTGTACGTTATTTCCTGATGCCATCATTATATTTGTTATAAAATTGCCAATGAAAAATATCCTGACTCTGCAGAATTCCTATAGTCGCACTTCCTTCTTTTACATTCAATTTAAAATATTTTTTTTATGATAAATACTGTATTTATAAACTTCCGGGGCGGCATTATTGCACCCGATTACCTGCACAATATTTTACTGGCGGTAGATAAGGTAAGAATAAGGGATGTGCATTTTGGATTGCGGCAGCAGCTGCTGATAGACATGGAGCATTACAGCGTGGAGCCTTTTACAGCAGAACTGGATAAACTGGAAGTGTCTTATGAAATAGATGCCGGCAAACATCCAAATATCTGCAGCTCTTATCCAGCAGCCAATGTGTTTATTGGCGACAGCTGGCTAAGTGAAACGATCTATAAAAACGTTCTGGATTCCATTGATTATACACCACGGATAAAAATCAACATCTGCGACAATAACCAGAGTTTTACCCCCATCCTGACCGGTAATATTAACTGGGTAGCCACCGACACTATCGAAAATTATTGGCATTTAATTATCCGGTTTCCTAAAACAAATGTTATTTACGAATGGAACATGCTTTGTCATACCAATAACATTGCTTCCGTTACAAAAACAATTGAAACAATTATTCTGCAGCATCCCGATAAATTTATTGATACAGAATTGGCAAATGGCGATGAATTGTTTGCACGGTTTACCACCAGCGGTTTAAACATACAGCCTGCTGCAAACCCGGTAGTGCTGCCGCCTTTTAACCTACCTTACTACGAAGGCCTTAACCGTTACAACCACCAATACTGGTTGGGCATTTACCGGCGGGATGAATTATTTAGCGTGCAGTTTTTGTTAGCGTTATGTAAGCTATGTATGCAAACAGGCATCACGCAGTTTTGCTGCACTTCCTGGAAAACAATCCTGATAAAAGGCATTGAAGAAAAAGATAAAGAAAAATGGAATTTACTGCTCGAAAAATTCCAGATAAATATGCGGCATGCAGCCAACGAACTCAACTTCCAGGTAGAAGACAATTGCCCGGAGGGCCTTGATTTAAAAACTTTTTTAGTTAAAAATTTAAGTGTTGATGATACCCGCACATTTGGCATTTGTATTGGTGTAAAAACCAGGAAAAAAAGTGAAGTGTTCAGCAGTATTTTAGTACGCAGAAGATACCTGGTTGATTTTTTAGGAATCAAACTGTTTAAAGTATATGATATTTTATGTGCCAAAGATTTTAATCCAAACGAAAGAACAGGTGAAATATTCAGCACTAACAACCCGCATTTTGTATTGGCAGAACAATTGAGAAGATGTGTGTTGTACTACTACCAGCACCGGGCCAAAGTGGTTAGTGGAAAATTTACTATAACTAAACCTGATTTGGCGAATGTAAATTAATGGCTGGGTAGGTTATTTTACTTATGGTAAATTGCTGCGCATTTTTATTAAACACCAGGCGACTGATCTGCTGCCGTGGTCAGTATGCTCAGGAACCACTCCCCCAATTTTACCGGGATTTTTTAAATTAAAAAATCTTTGCTAAAAAAGTTTGATATCAATTAAATTTTTGTATTTTCCAAAGAGGAAGTTATATTGAAAAGATTTTAAACACAACGTATGGATAATATAAATAAATCCGATGAGCTAATCAATGTTAATAAAGAATTGGCCGTTCAAAAAGAAGACAAAAAAAAACGTGCGGCGGAGTTGCTTATTGCAAATAAGGAACTCGTTTTTCAAAATGAGGAGAAAGAAAAAAGAGCTGAAGAGTTAGTTATTGCTAATAAAGAGTTGGTGTACCAAAATGAAGAAAAAGAAAAGCGTGCAGCAGAACTTGATATAGCAAACAAAGAGTTGGTGTTTCATTACGAAGAAAAAGAAAAGCGTGCGGCAGAACTGGTTATTGCCAATAAGGAACTGGTGTTTCAAAATGAAGAAAAAGAAAAGCGTGCAGCAGAGCTGGCTATTGCCAATAAAGAACTATTGTTTCAAAATGAAGAAAAAGAAAAGCGTGCGGCAGAATTGGCTATTGCCAATAAAGAGTTAGTGTTTCAAAATGAAGAAAAAGAAAAGCGTGCAGCAGAACTTGTTATTGCGAATAAAGAGCTGTTATTTCAAAATGAAGAAAAAGAGAAGCGTGCAGCAGAATTGGTCATTGCTAATAAAGAGTTGGTGTTTCAAAATAAGCAAAAGGAAAAAATGACTGCCGATTTGATTCAGCGTAACAAAGACCTTGAACAGTTTACCTATATAATTTCTCACAACCTTCGTGCCCCGGTAGCAAACATCATTGGGCTTTCTTCCAGGCTTCAACAAATAAATTTGGCAGAGGAGATAAAAAAGCAAATTGCAGAAGGGCTTTTTGTTTCAGTAAAAAAACTGGATGAAGTTATAAGGGACCTGAATGATATTTTAAAAGTAAGGCAGAAAGTAGATGAGAGTAAACAAGTAATAAACTTAACCCAATTTGCAAGCGACATTCATTTGAGTATTGAAAAAATGATTGAAAATGAAAATGCGGTTATTGTTTGGGATTTTTCAGAGGCAGAGGAACTCATAACTATAAAAAGCTATTTGCACAGTATTTTCTATAATCTTATTTCCAATAGCTTAAAATACAGGCAACCGGGTATCCCCCCAACTATAAAAATAAAAAGCCAAAAACTGAACAATAAAATTATTTTAATTTTTAAAGATAATGGCCTTGGAATTGATTTGAATAATTTGTCTGACCAGGTATTTGGTTTATACAAACGTTTTCATACAGACAGGGCTGAAGGGAAAGGAATTGGATTGTATATGGTGAAAACCCAGGTGGAATCGATGGGGGGTAAAATTAGTATTACCAGTAAAGTAAATGAAGGAACTGAATTTAAAATTGAATTTTAAACGTAACAATCAAAATAGTATGTATGCCCATACACTTTATTATTATTGATAATGACCCGGTGAATAATTTGCTTTGTTCTTTAACAATAACGGACGTACAAGATGCAGCAGAAATTCAAACTTTTAATTTTCCGGTAAAAGGCTTTGAATATCTTGCTGAAGAGTATATAAACACTACAAACCCTACCGTATTATTATTAGATATTAATATGCCAACCTGGTCGGGTTGGGATTTTCTGGATAATTTTGAAAAGTTGGATGATAAAATAAAAAAGCAGATTAAAATTTATATTCTTTCCTCTTCCATTGATGTAAATGATAAACATCGGGCCAGTGAGAATACCAACGTAGTAGCCTATATTGAAAAGCCTCTCTCTGAAAAAACAGTGTTGTCCATGTTAGATCAAAAATGGATGTAGTAAATGTAAACTCACCCATGCGTGGTTGTATACCAAGTGTTATTGCAGTTAGTGAGAACATGATCCCCGGCTGATTTACTTCTTATTTTTTTTTATCCACTCATGCATTGCTTCTACACCATACGCCAAAAAGCTATTTTGTTTACGAAATTTTAAACAATTTAAATTTGAATCAAGATCAATTTTTTCGCCCATTCATTTTCCAATTAAACCCTACTTGTGCATAGTAAGGTATCAGGGGACTGGTTTTAAAATCTTGTGAAATTACGCTCCCAATTTTTAATGTAATATCACTTTGTTTAAATGATAACCCTGTTTGTAAACCGTAATAAAAATTCCCCCCGGTTGCTGGTTCATACCACCCGTCTTGTACCTCAGGATAG
>JANYFT010000418.1 GCA_025359625.1 Ferruginibacter sp. | reverse complement strand
CATTCTTTTTTATCGGCATCTTCCCACCACCAGCGGCCTGCCCTAAAATCTTCACCAGGCCTTGTGGCCCTGGTACAGGGAGCACAGCCTATGCTTACAAAACCTTTATCATGCAACGGATTGTACGGAACGTGATTTTGGGTGATGTATTGTTTTACTTCTGCTGTTGTCCAATGTAAAATTGGGTGGTACTTTATTATATGGTTAGATTCATCCCATTCAATGATTGGTAAATCATGCCTGTCAGGGGAATGTTCTGCCCTTAAACCTGTAATCCAAATGGCATTACCGGCTAAAGCCCTTTTTAAGGGTTCTACTTTGCGGATAAAGCAGCAATCTTTTCTGTTTTGCACTGATTCATAAAACGAATTGGGGCCTCTTTCTTCTACCAGCTTTTGCAATGTATCCTGGTTGGGATAATAAGCTTTTATTTTGGTGTTGTATTGTTCATTGGTGCTGCTCCAGGTAGAATATGTTTCAGCAAACATGCGGCCCGTATCTAATGTAAAAATTTTTACAGGCAACTGATTACTCAATATTTCATGTGTAATTACCTGGTCTTCAAAACTAAAGCTGGATGAAAAAGTTACCTGCCCGGGATACAGGCTGGTTAATACTTTCAGAAATTCGGCAATGCTTAGTCCATCTAATTGATGGAGTAATTGAGAAACGTGATTGTCAGGTGTTTGATTCATGTTTAAAAATAAATTGTGGTAAAATAGTCTGCAAAAAATTTAGCCAAAACTTAAAATCTTAACAGCAACAACACTTATCACTGTAATTATTGCAACGTTGCAATATGAAGGGAAATAATAGCATATTCTTTTATAAGTCTACCTAAATGATGGACAAATATACTTTACAAAACCGAAATAGAAAATTTTTTATTGCTGTAATGGATTTCAAAAAGCTACTTACGCAGGTTTTTGTAGATACGGATAGCACTCATTAATAGTAAAATAAATGCAACAAAACCAACCAATCCCCAGACAAGGCTCATAGCTTGCTTTACTGATACCAGCATAACGATGGCGACTAAAAGGATGGTAGCCACTTCGTTCCAAAGCCTCAATTGCTGGGATGTAAATGAAAAGATACCTTTCATTTGGTCTGAGTAAATTCGCTGAAGAGTAAATTGATAAGCATATAAGGCAGCAACAAAACCAAGTTTTATCCAAAGCCATTGGGGAATACTGCCATATAAAAAACCCATCCAGATGCCAAAAATTATTGTGAGAATAGCAGATGGCCAGGTGATAGCCTTCCATAGCAGTTTTATCATTATAGAAAATTGGTTTGTTAGAATGCGTTTTTCTACCTCCTCTTTTGACTGCGCCTCGGTATTATAAATAAAGAGCCGAACGATGTAAAACATACCACTGAACCAGGTAACGATGAAAATTATATGAAGTGCTTTGATATAGAAATACATTGTTGATGTCTGATGTTTGATTGTTTGATGTCTGATTTCTTTGTAACCTTTATTATTTGCTATTTATTGGTTCAGAATTAAAAAACATTTTGTTTTCTTATTGATAAGTTTTGTAAAAATCCAAAATTGATTTTACTCCAGAAAAAGACTATTTAGTTTAGCATAATCAGACAACAAACAATCAAAAATCAGACATCAAAGTATCATCGCTTGCGATCCTGCTGCATATTCCTTTACCCAATTTGCTAACACATCAACCCATAGCGGATTTGTATTCAGGCAAGGTATCATGGTAAAAGATATGCCACCTGCACCCATAAATTCTTCCTTGCCTCTTACATCAATTTCTTCCAGTGTTTCCAGGCAATCGCTTACAAAAGCCGGGCAAAGTATCAATAATTTTTTGATGCCTTCTTTGGGCATTTCCTGCAAACGTATATCCGTAAAAGGTTCCAGCCATCCCTTTCCCAATCTTGATTGAAATGAAATGCTGTATTTTTCTTTTGGAATATTTAATTGGTCCATTACCAGCCGGGTGGTTTTAAAAACCTGGTGACGGTAGCAATGTGCATGTGCAGGCGAAGCCACTTCGCAACAATTTTCCACTTTTAAACAATGGCAGCCGGTAATATCACTTTTGCGTATATGCCTGCCCGGTATGCCATGATAACTAAATAAAATATGATCGTGTTCCTTTTGCAGGAAAGGTTTTATATTTTCGGCAAGCGCATGTATGTAATGCAATTCGTTGTAAAAGGGTTGTAGAAAATACAGTTTAAAAGGATATTTATTTTGCTGATGAATTTCTTTGGCAGATTCTACTGCTGTTTCAAAACTCGACATGGCATAATGCGGATACAATGGAATGGCCAGTACTTCTTCAAGGTCAGGATTATTTTTTTGCAACTCCTCAAAAGCAGCTTTTGGTGTTGGGTTACCATACCGCATCGCTATAGCTACCGGTTCATCTACCTTTAATTGCAATGCTTTTTGTAATTGTTTTGTAAGCACCACCAATGGGGAACCTTCTTTTGTCCAGATGGTTTTATATGCCTCAGCAGATTTGGGTGCCCGAAAGGGAACAATAAGGCCATTGATTAAAAAAGAGCGGACCAGGGAGGGTACATCTATTACTCTTTCATCCATTAAAAATTCTTTTAAATAACGGCGTACATCTTTTACTGATGTAGAATCCGGAGAACCAAGATTCATTAATACTATTCCTTTGTTTGCCATGCCATCAATTAAGTTGCAAATGTAACCACTCAAAATACTAAAAGTTCAACTGGCTATGAAAATGTTGATGTATTGAAGAAAGTTTTTAATAAGTTGATAGATCATATTTAAGTATGATGTCAATCATTCAGCAAAATGACAAAGCAATGACAAAGAAATTAGTTTACAACAGGTGCCACAACTAATTTTGTGCATTACAAGTAACTAACCATATAAGGATGCCCGGACAGCAACATACAGACATATCGACTTTCTTTATAGTGGGCATCAACTATAAAAAATCTGATGCTAACATCCGTGGTCAGTATGCCATCAACACCGATCAGTATGCCGCCTTGCTTGCTTTAGCTCCACAGTTTGGCATAAAAGAATTATTTATACTTTCCACTTGCAACCGTACCGAAATTTATGGCTTTGCAGAAAATGCAGTAAGCCTAAGCAAATTATTGTGTACCCAAACGCAGGGTTCGCTGAATAATTTTGAGGTAATGTCGTATATTAAAAAAGGAAGGCAGGCAATTGAACATCTTTTTGAAGTGGCTGCCGGATTAGACTCTCAAATATTGGGCGATTATGAAATCATTGGTCAAATAAAACAAGCAGTTAAATTTTCAAAACAACATCATTTTATTGGTGCTTACATGGAAAGATTGGTAAATGGTATTTTACAATCATCTAAAACAATTAAAAATACCACTGAATTAAGTGGTGGAACAGTTTCAGTTTCATTCGCTGCTATACAATATATTAAGGAGCATGTTGGTAATCTGATCAACAAAAAAATATTGGTACTTGGTACAGGTAAAATTGGTAGAAATACCTGTAAAAACCTGGTAGATTATTTACAAACTAAAAACATTATTCTCATTAACCGAACAGAAAGTAAAGCTGCAGAACTGGCTGCAGAACTGGGTTTGAGCTATGCACCCATGGATGAATTGGCAAAACACATTGCTGAGTCTGCTATTATTTTAGTAGCTACTAATTCATCGGAACCGGTTATACTGGAAGAACATGTAATTAATAGTGGCAATAAACTGATCATTGATCTTTCTATTCCCTACAATGTTGAAATAGCGGCTCAGAACCTGTCGAATATTACCCTGGTAAATGTAGATGAGCTGTCTAAAATAAAAGATGCCACACTACAGAAAAGAGAAGCAGAAGTACCAAAAGCAAAAGTGATTATCGAAGAGCATATCAATGATTTTTTAAACTGGCACCACATGAGAAAAAATGTACCTGTTTTAAAAGCAGTAAAAAATAAACTCAAACAAATGAACACCTGTACATTGTTTGTTAACAGCTTCTACTACAAAACCTCCACTACAAATTCCGGTAACGATACGGAAGAAAAAATTCAAAAAGTAATTAACGGTATGGCATTAAAAATGCGCAATCAAAACCAGCGTGGGTGTTCTTATATTGAAGCCATTAATGAGTATATTGCCTAAGGCAAATTAATTTACATGAACAAAGTGATAAGGATAGGTACAAGGGAAAGCCAGCTTGCTGTATGGCAGGCTACTTTGGTACAACAACTTTTAGCAAAAAGTAGCATGGCTTCCGAATTGGTATTCATCAAAAGCGAAGGTGATATTGACCTGCAAACTCCCTTATATGAAATTGGTGTACAAGGCATTTTTACGAGGAGCCTCGATATAGCATTGATCAATAATAAAATTGATATTGCTGTTCATTCCATGAAAGATGTGCCTACACAATTAGCCAATGGTGTTGTTCAATCAGCCGTTTTACCAAGGGCCTCTTACAAAGATATTTTTGTTTATAAAGGATCACTTTCGTCGGTAAGTGATCAACTTGGTTACGTGAACGGTGAATGGGCTATGAGCAAAAATTTACCAGGTTACAATAAAGATATTGATCCTTCATTATCTATCATCAATTCAACATTCAATAATTCAACCATCAATAATTCACCACTCACTATTGCTACCAGCAGCATTCGCCGCATGGCACAATGGCTGCACCGGTATCCCAACACTATCATAGAAAATTTACGGGGTAACGTAAACACCCGTTTACGAAAAGTGCAGGATCACAATTGGCATGGTGCCATCTTTGCTGCGGCAGGTTTAGAAAGAATAAATCTTCGTCCTGAAAATGCCATTGAATTAGACTGGATGTTACCAGCTCCTGCACAAGGTGCCATCATGGTAGTTTCCAGGGCAGCTGATGATTTTTGTTTGCATGCCTGTCAATTGTTAAATGATGTAACCACCGCAACTTGTGTAAAAATAGAACGTGATTTTTTAAGAGCTTTATCAGGTGGCTGCTCTACCCCTATCAGCGCATTGGCAGAAATAAAAGATAATAAAATACATTTCAGGGGAAATATATTATCAACTGATGGAATTGAAAAAGTGGAGATCGAAAAAATAATAACCAACAACCAATCTGATAATGCAGGTAAAATTTTGGCAGAAGAATTATTAAACAAAGGCGGCGAAAAAATAGCACAGCAAATTCAACATGCAAAATAACATCTGCATATTATGCACCAGGCCTTTGAATGAAAGGCTTGTGCAAGAAGCGCTACAGGAAAGTATCAGCATTGATGAAATATCTTTTATAGAAACAGAAGCGGTTCAATCCATAGAAGTGCAACAGGAAATTGAACAGGCAGCCACTAAATCAACAACAATAGTTTTTACCAGCATGAATGCAGTTGAAGCAGTTGCTGATTATTTAGACGGGCAGCCGGTTGAATGGAAGATTTATTGCATCGGCACCACAACCAACCTACTGGTAAAAAAATATTTTGGAGAGCATCAGTTAGCAGGCATTGCCAACAGTGCAGCAGAACTGGCAGAGTTGATTGCCGGAAACATAATGATTGATGAAGTTACTTTCTTTTGCGGTGATCAGCGCAGGGATGAATTGCCGGAAATATTACGCAGCTATAATATTGATGTTACAGAGATCATAGTATATCAAACTATTGCAGTTTCGCACACTATCAACAAAGTATACCACGGCATATTATTTTTTAGTCCCAGTGCAGCAGAAAGTTTTTTTAGAAAAAATCAGTTGTCAGATACAACTATTTTATTTGCTATTGGTAATACTACTGCTGCTGAAATAAAAAAATATTCATCTAATAAAATTATTATCAGCGACCAGCCGGGTAAAGAAAACCTGGTAACAAAGATGGTGGAATATTTTACGTGAAAAGTGATAGGGTAAAAAATCAAAAAAGCTGAAAGCAGAAGGCTGAAAGCAATAGAGATAAAGAAGGATTATAAAGAAGATGTAAAATCATTTCTACCGATGATGTAAAATATTTAAATAATAATATTCAAGTAAATAAAAACTATCTAAACCATCAGAGTCAAACTCCCCTCTCCTTCGGAGAGGGGCTGGGGGTGAGGCAAAACAAAACAATGAACCAATTGCAAAACGATTTATTATTAAGGGCCCTTCGGGGAGAAATAGTTGAAAGGCCACCCGTATGGATGATGCGCCAGGCAGGCAGGTATTTACCTGATTATTTAAAACTGAAAGCAAAGTATGATTTCTTTACACGGGTGCAAACGCCTGAACTGGCTACTGCCATTACCTTACAGCCGGTTGAACAGGTTGGCGTAGATGCAGCGATCATCTTTTGTGACATTTTAGTAATACCACAAGCCATGGGTATAGAAGTGCTGATGGAAGAAGGCAAGGGCCCTTCGTTACCAAAAACAATACAGACACAACAAGACATCAATGCACTAACAAGTGAAGGTGCGGAAGATAGTTTGAAGTATGTGTATGATGCGTTAGCGCTAACAAAAACAGCATTAAATGGCAGGGTACCGCTAATAGGTTTTGCCGGTGCGCCCTGGACCATTTTATGTTATATGGTAGAAGGCAAAGGAAGCAAAACCTGGGATAAAGCGAAACAGTTTGCCTATACACAACCGGCGCTGGCACATCAGTTACTGCAAAAAATCACCACCATCACCATTCAATATTTAAAGTTGCAGGCTAAGGCCGGTGCAGATACGGTACAAGTTTTTGATAGCTGGGCAGGAGCTTTAAGCCCGGCAGATTTTAAAACATTTGCTCAGCCGTATTTGATCCAAATTGCTGATGCCCTAAAAGATCAGGTACCCGTAATTTTATTTCCAAAAGGAAGCTGGTATGCATTGAAAGATTTAAGCGAAAGCAGTGCCGCAGGATTGGGCATCGACTGGTGTGTTTCGCCACAAATGGCCAGGGAATTAACGGGCAACAAAATTACGCTACAGGGAAATTTTGATCCTTCCATGTTACTGGCACCCATACCTGATATTAAAAAAGCGGTAACGGAAATGATTGATGCATTTGGCACACAAAGGTACATTGCCAATTTAGGTCATGGCATCACCCCCAATGTTCCGGTTGATCATGCAAGGGCTTTTGTGGATGCAGTGAAAGAGTATAAAAAGCCACTATAAATTTCGCCAAATAGAAAGTTAGCGACCACTGCAGGCAAAATTTTTACTCTTTAACCATAATACTCAAACTCCCCTCTCCTTCGGAGAGGGGTTGGGGGTGAGGTCACACGAAATGAATTAGGTTACCAGTGGTATTGCCCTGATTGATCTTCAGTGTCCGCCGCGGCGGATCCATTCAACAGGTTGCTATTATTAAGCTTTAATTACGTTATACAATGAGCGCACAAAATATACAACCATCAACAACAACTCCTTTCAGTGAAGGCTTTACAGGCGAATGGATAAGATTTATTCACCAGTTACAGGATGATATTTGTGCAGCATTGGAAAGCTGTGATGGCAGTGCCAAATTTATAGAAGATGCATGGGAAAGGCCAGAAGGTGGCGGCGGAAAAACAAGGGTAATCAGCAATGGAAAAGTGATTGAAAAAGGTGGCGTAAATACATCCATCGTTTTTGGAAATGTGACGGATCTGATGCGTAGTCAATTAAAAATTGATGGCGATAAATGGTTTGCTGCCGGGTTAAGTTTAGTAATACACCCCGGCAATCCTTTTGTGCCAACGGTGCATTGCAATTACCGCATGTTCGAATTGTATAATACTGCAGGTGAGATTATTGACAGGTGGTTTGGTGGCGGAACAGATTTAACACCTTACTATTTATTTGAAGAAGATGCCAGGCATTTTCATCAAACCTATAAAACTGTATGTGACAAATTTGATCCTGTATTTTACCCAGACTTTAAAAAAATATGCGATGATTATTTTGTAAACACCCATCGCAATAATGAACGCCGTGGCATTGGTGGTATTTTTTACGATTATAAAAAAACATTTGAAAGCAAGGACATTCAGTTTTGGCTTGCGTTTGCAAAAGCCTGTGGCTATGCATTTATGGAAGCCTATATTCCCATAGTTGAACAAAGAAAACATTTACATTACACCGCCGAAAATAAACATTGGCAGGAGATTAGAAGAGGAAGGTACACCGAGTTTAATTTAGTGCATGACAGGGGCACTATTTTTGGTTTAAAAACAAATGGCCGCACAGAAAGTATCCTGATGAGTTTGCCACCAACAGTACGGTTCGAATACAATTATCAGCCGGTAAAAGACAGTGAAGAAGATAAGTTATTACAGGCCTGTTTGCATCCTGTTGATTGGGTAAATGAAATTACGGTTGAAGAAAAAAGCGAATGGGAGAGCCGTTCAAATACGTGTTAAATGTCTGATTTATGATGTAGGATGTCTGATTTCTGTTGAATTGAATAGTCTTTTCTTTCTTAAATTGTCAATAATTATTTTATAGATTTTAAAAGTAACATTTCAAAATTTATAAATAAATTATACTAAAAATTGTTATTAATACTGAACCTATTTACAAAATTGAAATAGTTTTAGAAGAAGCCGACGAAAGTCATTATTGGGTAGAAGTAATAAAAGACGCAGGTTTGCAAAGTGATATAGAGTTAGACAATCTTATAAAGTAGGCAAATGAATTAAAAGCGATTTTTTCAGCTACTGATAAAACAAATAAAACTAAAATGAAGCAATCAAAAAATAAATAACAGTTTGTGTCTGGAGTAAATAAAATATCAAACATCATAAATCAGACATCAGCTCATGTATTTACAAAGAAGAAATAGAATATTAAGAAATAACCCCTCCATCAGAAGCCTGGTTGCGGAAACAATTTTAAGGCCTTCAGATTTTATAGCCCCGCTTTTTATTGATGAAGGTGAAAATGTAGCATTTGAAATCCCGTCTATGCCCGGCTACTACAGGCGTTCCATAGATGGCACCATACAAGAAGTAAAAGAATTGTGGAGCCTCGGCATTAAAAGTATTTTACTATTTGTAAAAGCTGCTGATGATACCAAAGACAATACCGGTAAGGAATCCTGGAACCCGGATGGGCTGATGCAACGTGCCATAAAAGCCATTAAAAATGCGGTACCAGAAATGATTGTTATGACTGATGTAGCGCTTGACCCCTACTCAGTTTACGGGCATGATGGCATTGTAGAGAACGGAGAAAAAGTAAACGATCCGACGGTAGAAGCTTTGGTTAAAATGAGTTTAAGCCATGCTGCCGCAGGAGCAGATATTGTTGCCCCAAGCGATATGATGGATGGAAGGATCGGTGCTATCAGGGAAGCCTTGGAACAAAATAATTTTACCAAGACAGGCATCATGGCTTACAGTGCCAAATACGCTTCCTGCTTTTATGGGCCCTTCAGAGATGCACTCGACAGTGCCCCTGGTTTTGGTGATAAAAAAACCTACCAGATGGATTATGCCAATCGCATTGAAGCCATCAAAGAAACGCTGATGGATATTGAAGAAGGCGCTGACATAGTAATGGTAAAACCAGCAATGACTTACCTCGATATCATCCGTGAAGTAAAAAATGCAGTGGATGTACCTGTTAGTGCATATCATGTTAGTGGTGAATATGCCATGATAAAAGCTGCTGCAAAAATGGGTTGGTTAAATGAAGATAAAGCTGTACTGGAATGTTTAACTTCTATAAAAAGGGCAGGGGCAGATTTGATTGCTACTTACTTTGCAAAAGATGCGGTGAAGTTGTTAGGGTGAATGGGTAATGGTGAATGGTGAAAAGGCGCAGAAAAATAAAAATAGGAGTTATTATATTCTTGCGAAATGACTCAAATAAAAGTAGTTTATTCTTCGCTAAAACACTTTTTATGTTTCTAACTTTAAATCATCAAAAGCTTGATCTGTATGGATTCTCAAGACGGTTCGTACTTGAATGTTATAGTTAACAAAGTTGCTTCCAGCCGATGAAAAATTTGGAATGATCTCACAAATAAGATGAGCAGTTTTATCTGTTCACTTAAATTATTGCAGAAGGAGCATCAAGGAAATCAGAAACAGAAAGAAAAAGATATTATGAAATTGCAAGAGGTTCGGTCATTGAAATTGATGCCGCCCTGGATATTGTAAATGATTTAGAATATTTAACCAATAAGGATTTAACCTCAATTGCTGAACCAATGGTAAAATGTTTCAGGATGCTGACAGGGTTGATACAATCGAAAGTATCTTAGCAAAAATTTTGCCCTTCAAAGCTATCATCATTGACCATTGCCCATTCACAATTGAACCATTCAATAATAATTATGTACGATCAAAGCAAACAACTTTTCGAAAGGGCACAACAATCAATTCCGGGTGGCGTAAACTCCCCTGTCAGAGCTTTTAAAAGCGTAGGTGGAACACCATTATTTATGCAGAGTGCCAAAGGCGCTTATATGTTTGATGCAGATGGTAATCAATATATAGATTACATCGCTAGTTGGGGGCCGATGATCTTAGGACATGCCTATGAACCGGTAGTAAAAGCCATTCAGGAAAAAGTGTTGTCCTCCACTTCTTTTGGTGCGCCTACCGAATTGGAAATTGAGATGGCTGAGTTGATAAAAAGTATGGTTCCAAATGTAGATTTAATACGTATGGTAAGCAGCGGTACAGAAGCCTGTATGAGTGCGTTGCGTTTGGCGAGAGGCTATACCGGCAGAAATAAATTCATAAAATTTGAAGGTTGTTATCACGGGCATGCGGATGCTTTTTTGGTAAAGGCTGGAAGTGGGATGGCTACGCTCAATATTCAAACTGTTCCGGGGATAACCGCTGGCGTTAGTAACGATACACTTACCTGTGCGTACAATAATTTAGAAGCCGTACAACAATTGGCAAAAGAATACAAAGGCGAAATTGCCGCCATCATCATTGAACCCGTGGTGGGTAATATGGGCTGTATCATTCCGGCACCCGGATTTTTAGAAGGCATACGAAAAATTTGTGATGAAGAAAGCATCGTTTTTATTTTTGATGAAGTAATGACAGGCTTTAGATTAGCGGCCGGAGGTGCACAGACAAAACTAAACATCAACGCCGACCTCGTAACCTATGGAAAAGTTATTGGAGGTGGATTACCTGTAGGTGCGTTTGGTGGCAAAAAAGAGATCATGCAACATATTGCCCCTCTCGGAAACGTTTACCAGGCGGGTACTTTAAGCGGCAACCCGATCGCCATGATTGCAGGTTTTACTTTGCTGAATGAATTAAAAAATAACCCGGCTATTTACGAAGAGCTGAATGCCAAAACAAAATACCTCGGTGATGGTATGGCAATCGTTTTATCTCAACATGATGTTCCCTATCGCATCAACCGTTTTGGCAGTATGATCAGTTTACATTTTAGCGATCATGCTATTACTGATTTTGATTCCGCCTCCAAAGCGGACATTGTAAGGTTTAACAAACTCTTTCATTTTATGCTTGAAAATGGTATCTACCTGCCACCCTCGGCTTATGAAAGCTGGTTCCTGAACAATGCATTAACTTATGCAGACCTTGATAAGACAATTGCATTGCTTGATAAATTTTTATTGCAGTAATATTTTTTCGGCATGACCGTTCAGCAACTTATACAACAATACAATTTACAACCACACCCTGAAGGTGGCTGGTACAAGGAAACTTATAAAAGCAATGAATACATTGTAGGAAATGCTTTACCAGTGCGGTTTGGTGGCAGCAGATCTTTTTCAACAGCCATTTATTTTTTACTGGAACAGGGAAACTTCTCTGCATTTCACCGCATTAAAAGTGATGAGTGCTGGCATTTTTATGCAGGTGATGCCTTATTAGTTTATGTGATACAAGCGAATGGGAACCTGGATATTATCCATCTGGGTAATGATATTTTTAAAGGACAAATGTTTCAATATGTAGTACCCGCCAATTGTTGGTTTGCAAGCAGACCTGCCCACAATAGCCGTTTTTGTTTTGTTGGTTGCACCGTGGCGCCCGGTTTTGATTTTGCTGATTTTGAACTGGCTGATGCAAACACGTTATCTGCTTTTTATCCTCAGCATGAAACCTTTATTAATAACCTGTGCAGATAAGATTTCCTCAGCCGTATAGTTTAAGTTCCCTTACCTGATACACTTTGTATTTGTAAATGTTGACAGCATTACTAAAGCCCAAAACCTACACCCGATTGTAGTGGAAAGCCCGGTGAAGGCTGATGTGATTGGCTGTGTGCCGGACTTGCAACGGAAAGCGGGGCCGCAGTTTAACCAGGAAATTACTGTTCTTGTTCTGCCATTTTTTGTTGTTTTTTAAGTATGGTAGTATTTTTGCCGTTGAAGAAAATAATATGACAAGAGAAGAAAAATTTATGCAGGAAGCGATTAAATTATCGCAAAGCGGAATGAATAATAACGAAGGTGGCCCCTTTGGTTGCGTGATTGTAAAAGGGGATGAAATTATTGGCAGGGGCAATAACAAAGTGATGTGTAACAATGATCCCACTGCTCATGCAGAAGTAGTTGCTATCAGGGATGCCTGTAAAAACTTAGGCAGTTTTCAACTGGCTGATTGTGAAATTTATACTTCGTGTGAACCATGCCCGATGTGCCTGGGCGCTATTTACTGGGCAAGGCCAAAACTTGTTTACTATGCTAATAACAGTAAAGATGCGGCGGCCATTGGCTTTGATGATTCTATGATATATGAAGAAATGAAAGTTGAAATTTGCGACAGAAAAATCCCTATCATTTCTTTAAGCAGAAACGAAGCTTTAAAAATATTTAATGAATGGGCCAGGAAGGCTGATAAAAATGTGTATTAAAAAAATTTGTTGCAACTTTTAATACTGACCAGCATGGTAAACAAAAGATTTTTTACAGATTATAAGAAGTAGCCATTTCTTTTAATTCTAATAAATTAGATACATGCAGCTTATCAAATAGCCTTGCTTCATGGGTGCCAATGGTTGATACCTGTAAATTTAATAGCCTTGATATTTCACTGATTGTTTGCCCGGTTAAAAGTAAAGAAACGATTTCAAATTCTCTTGGTGAAAGCTGGTTAAACGGATTGCTGGGCGTATCAGAAATTAATTCTTCTGCAAGTGTTGACGCAAGTGAATCGCTAATATATTTACGGTTATTCAATACAAGATTAATGGCTTTTTTAATCTCATCCAATGGCGCATCTTTCGATAAAAAACCTTTTGCGCCGGCTTTTAAAAAACGTTTGGCGTAAATACTTTCTGCACTCATCGAAAATACCAGCACTTTGGCCTCAGGGTATTTTATATGTATATACTCCATTAAACCCAAAGTATCCGTTTTAGGCATCTGGATATCCATCATAATCAAATCGTATTGATTATGTTTTAAATTTTCTATTGCAGTATCACCGTCGGATGCCTCCGCAATTTCTGAAGGTTTAAATAATTCAAGCAATAATCCTTTAATGCCTGAGCGAACCACATTATGATCGTCTACTATTAAAAATTTTTTCATATAGTTCAAGTGTGTTTGGTATGGAGAAATATATTAAATCTACATTAATTTGTCTTTATAATAACAAATAAAAAAAGCTTTAGTGTCGAAAGAAAATTATTTGTTGTTTAAAATGCCAGGCTTGGGCTACACATATATTTGTTTGGTAAAGAATTAATGCATTGATTATATGTTTTACCAGACAGATTGATTTTAAACCCCAACATTGCAAAACAAAATTAACACTTAATGCTGGCTGTTGGCCTTTCATTTTTCTCATTGACTATAATTACTTTTTCCACTTAAAACTCATGTTGAAGTTCAAAACTATCTGCTTCCTTCACACTCGTAAAATAATAGTACCCCAATTTCTATGAAGCAAAAACAACTTGCCACATTCGTCCTATATAACCGTTTTAGCGAAATAAAACTTAGTGTTTACTATTTCTCCTAAATTATCTTTCCTACTTCTTTCTACGTCTAAATATTTTGATATAATTTGCCCCTGCTGTTGCTTGAACTGGTTGGATAATTTGTTGTACTAATTGAGTTTCTTGTTATTCACAAATAGTACACTTGTACCGCAATTAGCGATAGCTTTTACATTAGATAAATATTCTAAATACTATTAGACAACTTCTAAGAAATGATGATTGAATCACAAAAAAAAGCTACTACAAAAGAAGAGATCAAATTTTTAGCAGGGCCGCAAAGCCGGGTACAGGATTTTAAGTTTGCCCTGAGTGTATTGTTTGAATTTATAAAAGGCTTCAGGGCATTGCATTTTGTGGGGCCCTGTGTTACCATTTTTGGTTCGGCACGTTTTAAAGATGGCCACCCTTATTTTGAAAAAACAGAAGAGCTTGCTGCAAGGATTGCGCAGTTGGGTTTCACCATCATGACGGGTGGCGGTCCCGGTATTATGGAAGCAGCTAACAAAGGCGCCAAGGAAGCCGGCGGCAGAAGCGTGGGCTGCAATATTGTGTTGCCGCATGAGCAACAACACAATCCCTACCTTGATAAATGGGTAAACATCAAATACTTTTTTGTGCGCAAAACATTGCTGTTAAAATATTCTTATGCGTTTGTGGTAATGCCCGGTGGCTTTGGAACGCTGGATGAATACTTTGAAGCGCTTACGCTGATACAAACAAAAATGATCAACGAATTTCCCATCGTTATTTTTGATACCGCTTTTCATAAAGAATTGATAGCACATATAGATCTGTTGAAAAAAGAACTCACCATTTCACCGGAGGATGTTAATTTATTTTTAGTAACCGACTCTGTGGATGAAGCGGTGGCGTATATACAAAAAAACAGTATTACAAAATTTAACCTGCAACCTGAAAAACCAAGGCGCCCTTTTAAATGGCTATTTGAAAGCAAATAATAAGATGCTGACAACTTACAGGTACGCTAATTTTCTGCATTATTTTCCGTGTAAGCAAGCAGCTAATTGCTGATAACGATCATACAATTTTTTGACGGGTGTCATCAAAACAAATATAAAGTTGCCACATCTTTGTGCCCTTGCATTTCATTTACAACTTAATAAGATAGTATAAAAACAAAAAATACCATACCGGCAATTTGCTATCATTGTGGCGAACAGTGTGATGATGTGGTGGCTGTGGATAGCAAAACATTTTGCTGCGAAGGCTGCAAACAGGTGTACCTGTTACTAAGCGAAAACAAACTTTGTACCTATTATGATTTTGATAAAAACCCCGGTATAAAAGCTAAAGGCAAATTTATAAGCGAACGCTTTGCTTACCTCGATGACGCCACCACCGCAAAAAAACTGGTACAGTTTAGCAGCGGTACACAAACCAATGTAACTTTTTCGTTACCACAAATGCACTGCTCTTCCTGCGTTTTTTTACTGGAAAACCTGCACCGCATTGAACCTGGCATCATAAAATCGCAAACCAATTTTCAACGCAAAGAAGTGTTCATCATTTTTGATCCCACACAAATCTCTTTGCGCAAGGTGGTGGAACTGCTGGCTTTTATTGGCTATAAACCTGCTATCAGTTTAAAAGACAGCACTCAAAAAAAAGTCACCACGTATAACAAAAAACAGATCTACCAGATTGGTGTGGCGGGCTTTTGCTTCGCCAATATCATGATGCTTAGCTTCCCGGAATATTTTTCTTCCGGCAATATTGAGCAGGCTGGTTTGAAGGCTACTTTTACCTGGCTTAATTTATTGTTATCGCTGCCCGTATTATTTTTTAGTGCTTCCTCCATTTTTATTTCTGCCTTTAAGGGCCTGCGGCAAAGGCTTTTAAATATTGATGCACCCATAGCCCTGGCAATAATTGTAACCTTCAGCAGAAGTTATTACGAGATCATTTCAGGCCATGGGGCCGGGTATCTTGATTCCGGAACAGGCATTGTTTTTTTTATGCTCACCGGCAGGTGGTTCCAGAATAAAACCTATGATTCATTTTCTTTTGACCGTGATTACAAATCTTATTTTCCCCTTGGCGTAAGCATTATTCAAAACGGTATAGAAAAAAATGTTCCGGTTACGCAACTAAAAAAAGATGATTGTATTATTATCCGCAATGAAGAAATGATACCTGCAGATGCGGTACTGATGCAAGGTAATGCCTATGTAGATTACAGTTTTGTCAGTGGCGAAAGTTCGCCTGTACAAAAAAATAAAGGCGACCTTATTTATGCCGGTGGCAAACAATCGGGCAGTGCCATTGAGTTACAAATTGTGAATGAGGTGTCACAAAGCTATATTACCCAATTATGGAACAATGATATCTTTAAGCTAAAGAAAAATAAAGAACAATCCTTTATTCATCCCTGGAGCAAGTATTTTACGACAGCACTTTTTTCTGTTGCTATTGCCACGGCAATATTTTGGGCAATAACAGATACAAGCAAATTATTGCCCGCAGTTACAGCGGTATTAATTGTTGCATGTCCATGTTCCTTATTGCTGTCGGTCACTTTTACCTATGGTAATATGTTACGAATTTTTGGTAAAAATAAATTGTACCTCAAAAACGCCGGCGTAATTGAAAGCCTTGCAAAAACAAACACGATCGTGTTTGATAAGACAGGGACCATTACCCAAAACCATTCTTCGGTAGTATTGTATAAGGGTACCCCACTCAGCCAAAAAGAACTGGATGCTGTGCAGGCTGTCACCAGGCAATCATCTCACCCGCTTAGTAAAATAATTACTGATAGCCTGGGAACATTTACCAACGATCAATTATTAACGGTTGATAGCTTTAAAGAATTTACAGGTAAAGGGATTGAAGCCGTCGTGAACAACTTGCCGGTAAAAATTGGCTCCGCCGCATTTGTAGATGAATTGTATGATGCCGCCGGCTATGACACAGGATCGCACATTCATGTGCTGCTTAATAAAGTGCACATGGGTGCTTTTACCATCAGCAATGATTATAGGCCCGGCATTAAAACCGCCATCAGCATGCTGCAACAAAAAAAATATGAACTCCACCTGCTTTCAGGCGATAACGATACAGAAAAAAATAACCTCTCCAAACTGTTTGGTAAAAACACGGATGTACAGTTTAACCAGTCGCCGCAAGACAAGCTGGATACCATACAACAATTGCAGGCCCAGCATAAAAAAGTGCTAATGATCGGCGATGGCCTCAATGATGCAGGTGCCCTGATGCAAAGTGATACGGGCATTGCCGTGAGTGATAATAGTGCTCAATTCTCACCCGCCTGCGAGGCCATTATTGATGGCAACAAAATTGGAAAGATCCACCAATTGCTGGCTTATGCAAAATCAGGTAAAAAAATTGTGGCTGCCAGTTTCACACTCTCCATCTTGTATAATATTGTGGGGCTTTCTTTTGCCGTGCAGGGAACCCTCTCTCCTATTGTTGCAGCTATACTAATGCCTGCAAGCAGCATCAGCATTGTATTGCTGGTAACCTTGTTATCTTCTTTAAGTGCGAAGAGGATTGGGTTGAGTTAGT
>JANYFT010000400.1 GCA_025359625.1 Ferruginibacter sp. | reverse complement strand
CACACGCCTTTAATGAGTGGGGCTAATGCCATACATGGTGTGGTAATTATCGGTGCTATCATTGTAATGGGCAAAGCCGAAACAGGCAATTACGTCGCTCTGGCATTAGGTTTTTTAGCAGTGATACTGGGAACATTGAATTTGGTAGGTGGTTTTGTGGTTACCGACAGAATGCTGGAAATGTTTAAGAAAAACCCCCAAACCCCTAAAGGGGCTTAAAGGCAAGAAAATTATTTATAGCAAAAATATTAACTGACAAATTTAAAAATTGCAAAAGCCCCTTCAGGGGTTTGGAGCATTATGGAACTAAACCTACTTACACTCTGCTACCTCATTGCCTCAGTAACATTTATTCTCGGGCTAAAAATGTTATCGAATCCTGTTAGTGCACGCAAAGGAAATTTAATAGCGGCGTTTGGTATGACAGTGGCTATTTTTGGCACTATCTTTTTGTACGAAAACAATGGAGAAAAACTCCACAACTATGCCTGGATATTTGGCGGTTTGTTAATAGGAACTATTGCAGGCACACTCTCTGCAAAAAAAATAAAGATGACAGCTATGCCCGAAATGGTGAGTTTGTTTAACGGAATGGGCGGTGCCTGTGCCGCATTAATTTCTGCTGCAGAATTTTATCATATCTATCAATTGCACAAAAGTTCTCCCGAAACTTCTTTTGCTGAGCTTGCTACTGTCGGGCATTACATCACTATAGTTGCAGGGGCTATCATTGGCACCATTTCTTACACGGGCAGCATTATTGCCTGGGGTAAATTAAACGGCAGGGTAAAAGACTATTCTTTTAAAGGGCAGCATATTGTGAATATGATAGTGCTTGCATTGGTGATAATTGCTGCTGTATGGGCTTACCAGTCAACCATCGGAACAATATTTATTCCTTTTATATTGATAGGTTTTTTTGCTTTCATCTACGGTATTTTATTTGTGATGCCTATTGGCGGTGCCGATATGCCCGTAGTAATTTCTTTACTCAATTCCTTTACCGGTGTGGCGGCTGCCTGCGGTGGTTTTTTGTATGATAATAAAGCAATGCTCACCGGCGGTATTTTAGTGGGTGCTGCAGGAACATTGCTTACTATACTGATGTGTAAAGCAATGAACCGTTCTTTAACCAATGTATTAATCGGGTCATTCGGCGCTGGCAACAAAAATGATACTTCAACCGGGCCAACAAAAGCCCAGGGAAATTATAAAGAAATAAGTTTGGCTGATGCTGCAATGTTAATGGCGTATGCCAATAAAGTAATGATTGTTCCGGGCTATGGATTGGCGGTAGCGCAGGCTCAGCATATTTGCCACGATTTGGAAAAGATACTGGAGGAAAAAGGCGTAGAAGTAAAATATGCCATTCACCCGGTAGCAGGCCGTATGCCGGGCCACATGAACGTTTTACTGGCAGAAGCCGATGTGAGTTATGATAAATTACAGGAGATGGAAACCGCCAATGATGAATTTAAAACAACCGATGTAGTGTTGATTCTTGGTGCCAACGATGTGGTAAACCCAGCTGCTAAAAATGATCCTGAGTCTCCTATTTACGGCATGCCAATACTGGAAGTGGAACAAGCTAAAACAGTTATTGTAAACAAACGGAGCATGAAGCCCGGTTATGCCGGAATCGAGAACGACCTGTTCTTTCAACCCAAAACTTCTATGTTATTTGGCGATGCAAAAAAAGTATTGCAAAACCTGTGTACAGAAATAAAACTGGTGTAATAATGCGGAGCTTCATGTATACGGCAAAAGCAGTAAAAAAACCTTCTGCAATTACAGGATATTTCTTTAAATTACATACTGCAACCTAACCTATCACCTTCAATTAAAACGATTGCCATGCTTACAGTAGCTGATATTTTAAAAACAAAAGGGAAAAACATTTTTGCGGTATTACCCAATAGCTCCGTATATGATGCACTTACTCTAATGGGCGAAAAAAATATTGGTGCATTAATGGTAATTGAAAATGACGAACTAAAAGGTATTTTTTCTGAAAGGGATTATGCACGTAAAGTGGTACTCGTTAACAGAAATTCCAGGGATACCATGATTAGTGAAATAATGACCACAACGGTTATTACCATTTCTCCTGCTGATAGTATAGAACATTGTATGGAACTAATGAGTGGAAAAAAAATAAGGCATCTTCCTGTAGCAGACAATGGAAAAGTAGCTGGTCTAATCTCTATCAGTGATGTAGTTACCGCCATTATCGAATCTCAAAAGGAAACGATCTCTTATTTACATAATTACATTTCGCAGTAAGCCATAAATAATTTTGTTACCGCCAGTCGTACTCAACAAAGCAGAAGTATTTATCTCAGCTTCATTGTTGCCATCCTCTTGTATCCATAACTTGTGTCCCCACTCAAATGGAAGCTTTTTTATATTGTTCAAAAGTGAGCTATCTTTTTATTAAAAATAGGCTTTTTTTAGGCTTGGCTTATCAGGATTATAATAAATATTCCACTAAATTTAACCACTCTTTTACAAGCAATTCTTTTACATTTGCCATCCTGTTATGGCTGATAAAAAAATAGAAAAGAAAACTGCACTGCTGTTGCTGCCACTACAGCTTACGCAAAATAAAAATATCCTTCGTTCGCTGCATGTTACTAAAAATTCGCAAGGAATAAAGTATGATATTATGGATCTGGATGATGGTGAAATGCGCAGATATTATTACCAGCTTCCCAACCAGGCAAAGCAGGGCTTATGCGGACTCTCAGGTGAGGGGCTATACCGAATGGAAGACGAAATTATAAAAAGGCATAAGCAACAAAAATCGGGTGTACCGTTAGCCCAGTTTTTATTACCCGCTTATACAAGGAAATTACAGGAACAATTTGAATTTTTTAAGCCATTCGCTCACCTCGTAAAATGGTATCACCAGTTGCCCAATTCGGCTACTGGTAATATGATGACGACTACCTGTAGTTTTAGCAACTACAAACCTTCCCTGCATTTTGAAGTGGTAAAAAAAGCAGATCAATTGCAATTGAACACTATTGTAACCATCAATGGTAATGAGTATAATGTGACCCTTTTTCGCAGGTTTCATTTTTTGCTGGAAAGTAAAAATGAATATTTTTTATTAGCCCATAAAGATTACCAAACACTGGAATGGCTGCTGAAAAATAATCCTGTACAATATAGTGCCGATCCAGCTTTACTGGCACAACATATTTTAAGTAGACTGGAAGAAAATTATGCGGTGCACAGAAATAATTTATTTGCTGTCACTACCATTGATGCGTTACCACGCCAAAGAGTTTTATTGAGTGAGATCAGTAATTCTTTTTTGGTGCTAACGCCGCAATGGGTGTATGATGGATACATAGCAGAAGGAGAGTGGAAAGATTTTTTTGAAACTACCAACAAGGGAGAAGCCATCATTGTAAAACGAAAAAAAGAGTTGGAAACGGCTTTCAAAAAACAACTGGAAGCATTACATCCAAATTTTGTAAAGCAATTGAATGGCTGGTATTATTTATCTTTTGCAGAGGCACAAAAAAAGCAATGGTTTTTAAAAGTATACCACCAGTTATTGGAGATGGATATAGAACTGGTAGGTATTGATATGCTCACACATTTCAGGTATTCACCTTTTAAGCCGGTTACTGAAATGTTCATTGTAACAAAGGATACTAATACGCTCTTAGCAAATTTTTCTTTACAGTTTGGAGAAGAAAAAATACCGCTGGCAGAGTTACAAAAAATGCTCATCGCCGGGCAGCGGGCCGTAATGCTAAAAGATGGTTCGCTGGGAGTTTTAACCGAAAGTTGGATAGCGGAATATGCCACCATCATCAAGCATAGCAAGGTAGATAAAAAGCAATTGAATGTACCACAATGGCTGGCCATCAGCGAACAAAAAAACATCGCAGACAATCAGCCATTAAAAATAACTATCAGCGATAAATGGTGGCAAAACTGGGA
>JANYFT010000398.1 GCA_025359625.1 Ferruginibacter sp. | reverse complement strand
AGGAATAAAAGGGAACGGGTTTCATTGCGGTCATTATATGGTGGTACAGAATGCTGTGATGAATGCGTATGGTTATGTTACCCGGTGCCTTGGTGCCGGTCCTGGTGTCTCATCTCCCGGTTCTGATGGGCATCATGGTATTGATGAGGTTTGGCTAAACAGTTATCACAAATGGTTTTTATCGGATGCAAAATATAATGCTCATTTTGAAAAAAATGGAATTCCCTTATCGGCATTGGAAATACGGGATGAGTTTTTAAAAAATAAAGCTGCTGATATTACGCTGGTAAAAGGCCCAAACAGAACGTCAATTGTCTTTGATGAACAGTATAAAAAAAGTAAAGAAGATTTTGCAAGAACGTATGCAAATGTGGAATGGAATAAACACAATGACCTGTACACAAACTGGCCGAAAGACAGCAGTTACCTCATCATGTACCAGGACGATTATTTTAAGAACCATACCTGGATTTGGGATGGAAAGCCACATTGGGCATATAACACAACGCACATGATACTGGTAGCCAATAGAAGTGCCATAGAATGGACCCCAAATACCATTGCAACAAAAGTGAAAATTGAAGGTGATAAAGCGAAAATACTTTTAAACTCTGTTACACCTAACCTGCGTACTTACCAGTTAAAGGAATCACCCGATACAGCATGGAAAGATGTTTCAGCCACGGTGGAAACGGCTTTAAAAAATAACAAAAACGAATTGACGTTTCGCACCGTTAATACAGCCGGAATAACAGGTCCCGAGCATAAGGTAATTATTGAAAATAATTAGTATCTCCTTTTTCATGCCGGCATGTTTTATCATGACCGGATGCTAAATAATATCCATCAGTCTTGCCAAATAACATAACTGTTAATAAAGATATTGTAGAGCCGTAGGCTCGATGGATATTGTAACAACGGATTTTAATCCGTTGATTAAAAAGGAAAAAGTCAGTAGAGTGCCGTAGGCACGGGTCATATTTTTTGCCTAAATTATTAATGTATGTACCGAGCCTATGGCTCTCGATAGGGAGAGTATTTTTTTGCCAACGGATTAAAATCCGTTGTTACAAAATGTGCCGAGCCTATCGCTCTACTCAATATGTATTTTAAAACTTTATAATTTCTTCTAAACATTTAAGTGTAACAAATAAAAAATATGCTTCCCATGTTCTATTCTCCAATTAAATTGTATTGTTTATTGCTGTGCACCACCTTGTTTATGTATGGAACTTTTGCTCAAAAGAAAATAGTTATTCGACCGGTGGAAATCAATGATGTATTGATTAACCCGGGTATCGGCTTAACCACTTTTCAAATGTTTAACGGAGATAATATCACGCCTTTTCATGATGTACTCAATGAAGCAGATTTAAAAGTGTTTGATAAAAGTGAGGTGCAAACCAACACCAATCATCCCTTAACTTCCATTGCTTATTTCCGCATACAATGGAGATTTATAGAACCTGAACCGGGTAAATACAGATGGGATTTTATTGATGGTTTACTGACCATTGCACATAAAAGAAAACAAACGTTGATGTTGCGGATTTCACCCTATCGCAGCGATGACGATGAAGCGATCCAGGATGTGCCGGACTGGTACAGAAAGATGGCGGGGCCTAATATGAACTATCCTACGCCAAAATGGTTAATAAATCCGGAAGATCCACGCTATGCTAAATACTTCGGTGCAATGATCAGGGCGCTTGGTGAACGGTATGATGGACACCCAGACCTGGAAAGTATTGATGCATCTATTCTCGGCTCTGCAGGAGAAGGCGGCGGCACAGAATTGCTGACCGAACAAACCATGAAAAACCTGATGGACCCGTACATTGAAACATTTAAAAAAACACCGCTCATTTCTTTACTGCATGGCAAAAAGCACATTGAATATTTAAAGCAACATGTAGCAGCAATCGGATGGCGGCAGGACTGCCTCGGGGACCTTGGCTATTGGGCAGCAGAGCAAAATGGATGGACGCACATGTATGATTATTATCCGCAAACAATTGTTGAATATAACATGCAGGATGCCTGGAAAAAAGCACCGGTATCTTTTGAAATATGCGGCTTTTTTGATAGCTGGGATAAAGAAGAAAAGTATTCAGATGAACAGGTACAATATATTATGGATCAGTCGTTGAAATGGCACATGTCTTCCTTTAATGGGAAGTCATCCGCCTTGCCAAAAAAATGGAATCCCATGATGGAAGACTGGTTAAAAAAAATGGGATACCGGTTTGTGCTCAGGCGATTTAGTTATCCTGCCACAATCAATCAAAATGGAAAACTAAGTTTTGAAACCTGGTGGGAAAACAAAGGCGTAGCTCCCTGTTACAAAGATTACAAATTAGCCATCCGTTTAAAGAGCAATAAAAGCAGTCAGGTTTTTATAACAGAAGCAAAAATAAAAGAATGGTTACCTGGAGATAATATGTTTAATGATGCCATCTTTCCAGGCCCATTACCGCAAGGAGAATATGATGTTCAGATTGCTATTGTAGAGGAAACGTCCCTCGATCCCAAAATTAACCTTGCCATCAAAGGAAAGCTTTCGGATGGCTGGTATAGTATGGGTAAAATATCCATAACAGCCAATAATAATAATAATGTGGTAAAATGAAAAAAAGCAGCCTTCTTTTTTTAATAATAATTTCTTTTATGTTCTGGTTGCAGGCTTGCCATAACAGAAAGATAGCCGCTGCCAAACCTGAACAAAAAAATATTTTACTTGCAACCGGTATCGCTTCAAAATATCCGGGCGATATAAATATTGCTAATGATAAAGAAGTAATCTTTAGTTCATCTTTTGAAAATGACTTTAAAGGCTGGACATCTTTTTGTGATGTTTGTGATATTGTAAATGGAGATACATTACAAGACCGGTCGAAGGTTTTACGAATCATTGCAACCAAACACTTAAATACAGGCGGCGATGTAATTTTCCGGTTCCCAAAAGGAGAAGATGAAGTATACCTGCGGTTTTATGCTTACTTCCCTGCCTCGAATGTAACACCACATCATTTTGTAAAAATCATATCTTATCCTGTTCCATATTTTGGGGGACAGGCAGGGAAGAAGCCATGCGAAAATAAATATTTTGTATTGGGCATTGAACCTACAAAAGAAAATGAATGGCATTTTTATAATTACTGGCAACGCATGCATAGCTGGCAAACTTACCGGGGCGATCCTGATTCTTCAAGAGGACCTAACGGCTATTATGGCAATACATTTAAGGCAGATAACCAGGTGCCATTTGAAAGAGATCAATGGGTATGTGTGGAAGCAAGGGTGAAGCTAAATGATCCCGGCGACAGCAATGGTGAAATGGCCATTTGGATTAATGGCATTAAAAAAGGGCAATGGAAAAAAGGCCATCCCAAAGGTACCTGGCGGGGTGACCACTACTTAACTTCAGGTGAAGAAAACATGGATCCAAAACCCTTTGAAGGCTTTAATTTCAGAACCATCGATACCTTGAAAATTAACCAGCTAAGCCTGCAATGGTATGTATCCGAAGAGCATGCCATTGAGGGAGCAGCCGATCAAAATATTGTGTATTTTGATGACATTGTTTTAGCAAGAAAATATATCGGGTTGAAGAAATAAGGAAGATCAAAAGGTTGAAACAATGTTTTTACAAACAGATAAATATTTACCTGCTCAATAAATCACCAAGCAATTTTCCAGTACGAACAAGATTATCATAAGTATGATCAATGGCAGTTTGCATATCCATTGCTTCGTGGCTAATGGGTATCAACACATCAAAATATTGGTGCAACTGCTCATCGGGACACAATGGTACTTTTCCTGCAATGCCAATTACCCGAATGGATTTTTCTTTGGCCCTTTTTGCGACACCGAATGGAGCTTTACCCTGTAAGGTTTGTATATCAATACTGCCTTCACCGGTTATTACGAGGTCAGCGTTTTCAAGTGCAGTATCAAACCCTGTGATGTCTAAAAAATGTTCAATTCCATTTACCAGTTTTGCTTGTAAAAATGTATTTAAGCCAGCAGCTACACCACCTGATGCGCCACCATGTTTTATTATGGCAATGTCTTTACCGGTTTCAGCAAATACAATATTACGTAATTGTGTCAATGCCTTTTCTAATTGTTGCACCTCATTTTCAGCAGCACCTTTCTGCGGACCAAAAATTGTTGTCGCACCGGCTGCTCCCAATAAAGTATTGGCCACATCACACAGCACAACGATTTCTGTATGCGCCAATCGTTTATCCATTT
>JANYFT010000378.1 GCA_025359625.1 Ferruginibacter sp. | reverse complement strand
AATCAATTTTAGATGCCTATGCAAATAATCCAAAACGCCTAAATAAAAATGTTCTGCTACCAGTAAGTTCAAATCAAAAAATGAATGGGTATTTAAAAGAGATTGCAGATATATGCGGTATCAACAAGAACATAACATCCCATATTGCCCGCCACTCTTTCGCAACCACTATCACTTTACAAAATGATGTTCCAATTGAAAGTGTATCAAAAATGTTAGGCCATAAGTCAATGCGGACAACACAGCATTACGCAAAAGTATTAGATAAAAAAGTAAGTGCGGATATGCAATTATTGAAAGCCAAATTAAGTATTTCAAAAGGGAGCGCAAAGATAAAGATTGCCTAATAACTAAAACAATTAGTTTTCAACAATAGTCAATAATATCAATGGTTTTGCACATTAAAGTGTGAATAAATAAGAGTAAAAAGCAACAATGTTACTCAAATAATTAGTTAAATTTGTATAGGTAATTCATTAAAATTCAAAAGATAGGAAAAATGGAATTTGTAATTATGTCAATGGCTGATTTTAATTCATTCAGGAATGAGTTAATCAATGAAATTAAATCCTTTTTTCAACCACAGGTTGAACAAAAGGTATGGTTGAAAAGTGCTGAAGTAATGGAAATCTTGGGTTGTTCTCCAGGTACTTTGCAAAACCTTAGAGTTAGTGGAGTGCTACCATTTTCAAAAATGGGAGGTACGATTTACTACTCACGTAAAGAAGTGATGAAAATTTTGGAAGGCAACCAAAGGAATGCAGCTTAATATTTAAGCTGTCAAACTTCAAAATGGTTTGGCTTCTTCTCCAGGAGCCTGTCCGTCTGAAAAACCAAAATCCGAAAAAACGATTGCTGCTATAAAAGTGCTTTTAAAGCACATGGAATTTAATTGCCTAAACTGAAAAAAACAAAGAGTATGAAAGAAGTATTATCTGACAATTTATTTATAAAGAAGAATGAAGCAGTTTATTCCGGCGAACCTTGATATTGAAAAATTAGTTATCGACAAACCGCCCCACTACATTGAAAGATTTAAAAGAGATAACCTCATTCACATTATCCACTTAATATCTTCCATTCCCGCCACCAACAAAGACCTGGATATTATTGACGGCTTTGTTCCTATCTATTCTAAAATTCTGCAAAAGAAAATCAGGAATTACAAGTATTACATTGAATACCTTTTAGAGAATAATGTTATCGTCACGGATAACTGGTACATAAAAGGGCAAAAATCTATTGGGTATAAATTTACTTACCGATTTTCTCAGGGAATAAAAATGATTGAAGTTGCAGATAGCTGTCTTATTAAAGCTATTAAAAATGAGAGCCGCTTTGCCGCTACAATCAAAAAGAAATATAGGCATCTGATAAAATGGTACACCTCAGATTTGAAAATTGATAAAAAATTGGCAATGGATTACATCGAACAGGACCTACAGCGCAAAATTAATAATCCTGCATTATTAGACTACGATAGCAAAACCAAATGTAATAAAGACCCGTACAACCAATTCAAATGTTCCGCATTAAATATTGAGAGGATTGCCGCCGGGGAATTTGTATTATCTATTGATAATAATGTTTTCAGACTTCACTCAACACTTTCAAATCTCAAAAGCGAAATCAGAAATTGCATTTCTTACCAGGGCCGGAAATTAGTTTCTATTGATATTAAGAATAGTCAACCCTATTTGAGTAACGGAATATTGAATAATTACTTCTGGCAGCCGCCAGATTATTCAATTTATTGTAAACAGGCTTGCATTAATAAAATTTCTAAATCTCTTAAACCAATAATATTTAAATCAAACAAGGAATTTAATTCTTTCATTATGTTATGCAAATCGGCTGCAAATCAATCTGGCAGTGATTTACAGCGGTATAAGACATTGGTTGAACAAGGGGTATTTTATGAGTATCTTTCTGAGGAAATTGGAAAGGAATTAGGCATTGGCTACAGTGACCGTAGAAAGGTCAAAGCTGCCGTTTTTCAGGTGTTATTTACAGACAATAGATTTCTTGGCCAGGAAGAAGCAAAGCCTAAGAAAGTCTTTAAAACACG
>JANYFT010000355.1 GCA_025359625.1 Ferruginibacter sp. | reverse complement strand
GATCGGCATTGAGATACACAGTGGCCGCAACCGTATTGTACGCCGCATTTTTGAACATTTGGGCTATGATGTTAAAGGACTCGACAGGGTAATGTACGCTACCCTTACCAAGAAAAATGTAGAACGGGGCAAGTGGCGTTTTTTAAGCGAAAAAGAAGTACGGTTATTAAAATACCTGAATGCATCGCACAAGAAAATTTTACCAAAAGAAAAAGCTATAAAGAATATTGCAGATGATTAAAGGAACCTCATTTACTACCAATGATAAAACCGCAGCTACAGTAAAAGCTGCAACGGGTGCTATTGCTTTGCTAAAAGATATCAGCAGCATTACTATATTTGAAAACGATTTTTTTATCGCCCTGAATAAACCTGCAGGCGTGTTATCTATTCCAGACAGGATGCAATCTGAACCATCCTTAAAAGACAAGCTGATAGAAAAATACGGCAGCATATTTACCATTCACCGCTTAGATAAAGAAACCAGTGGTATCATTTTATTTGCCAAAGATGAAGCCACCCATAAATTTTTTTCCAAACAATTTGAGGAACGGTCAATGGAAAAATACTACCTGGGTTTGGTGCATGGTTTGCCAACACACAAAACCGGCAGCATTGATGCGGCCATTATGGAACATCCTGTTTTTAAAGGGCAAATGGTGATCAATAAAAAAGGAAAACCTTCTTTAACAGAGTATGAAGTGGTAGAAAGTTTAGGCAAATATTCTTTGGTTAAATTTCAAATTCATACAGGCCGCACCCACCAGATAAGGGTACATGCAAAAAATATCGGCCACCCCATTGTGTGCGATCCATTATATGGTGATGGCAAACCAGTGATGCTGTCTGCCATCAAAAAGAAATTTAAACTGAGCAAACACGATGAAGAAGAAAGGCCCATGCTAAACCGGGTAGCACTGCACAGTTACGAATTAAAATTTAAAGATGCCGAAGAAAAAGATGTTGATCTGGTAGCAGAAATGCCAAAAGAGATGAGGGCGTTGATACAACAACTGAAAAAGAATAAGTAAAAATAAGAGCCACTAAAAAGTGGCTCTTAAAATATAAATAACAAAAATGAAAGCCTTAATTTATATCTGGTTGAGGTGTATACCGTAAATATGGTTTTACAATTTTAACGCCTTTAGGAAATTTCTTAATCGCATCTTCTGTACTTACAGCAGGTACTACTATAACATCTTCACCATGTTTCCAGTTGGCTGGTGTTGCTACACTATAGTTAGCGGTCAATTGCAAAGAATCAACTACCCTTAAAACTTCTACAAAATTTCTTCCGGTAGATGCCGGGTAAGTAATGATCAGTTTAACGGTTTTATCAGGCGCTATAATTACCAGTGAGCGTACTGTTGCAGTAGCAGAAGCATTGGGATGAATAAAATCATATAGTTCAGACACCTTGCGTTCATCATCAGCAATGATGGGGAAATCGACTGTTACGTTTTGTGTTTCATTAATGTCCCCTATCCATCCCAAATGCTTGTCAACCGGATCAACACTTAATGCCAGTACTTTTACATTGCGTTTTGCAAACTCTCCCTGCAAAGCGGCTGTGCGCCCCAGTTCTGTTGTACATACCGGCGTATAGTCTGCAGGATGTGAAAATAAAATACCCCATGAATCACCGAGGTAATCATAAAAATTAATTTCACCAAGTGATGTTTTTGCTGTAAAATTGGGAGCAGTATCCCCTAAACGTAGGCTCATAATAAAAATATTTTAGGTCACAAATATACAACAATAGTCTATCAATCAGGTAGACTTAATTTTGTTTTTTTTATTTTTATTTTTTAGCTAACTTTCGGCTTATGTTATCCAAAAAAACACAATACGCCCTGAAGGCGCTGGGTTACCTGGCAGGTAAGTATGGCGAAGGGCCGGTATTAATATCAGATATTTCCACAATAAAAAAGATACCCATCAAATTTTTGGAAACCATTTTACTGGAATTAAAACAGGCCGGCATATTAGATAGTAAAAAGGGAAAGGGAGGTGGTTATTACTTACTTGAATCACCTAAAAAAACTACCCTTGCCCAGGCCATCAGGTTGGTTGGTGGCCCTATTGCGCTGTTACCTTGTGTAAGCATAAATTTTTATGAAAAATGCAAAGACTGCGATGAAGTTACCTGCGGTTTAAATAAAGCTATGAAAATTACCAGGGATGCTACATTAAAGATTTTAGAAAAGAAAACTTTGGCAGAGTTGATAGACAGGGCAGATGTGCCCATCACCTAAACAGGTATTATTTTACGGGTACACTATTTATCTATAATTTACTAAAAGGTATAAACTAATATTTTAAAAATTTAGCAGTCCTTAATCCTAGCCATTCGTGTTTTAAAATTCGTGTAATAAAATCAACCAGACGAAGCCCTTTTCAATTTCAATTTTCCAAACCGGTTCTTTACATCATCAATGGCTTTATAGAGGTCGCTTTTTCTTTCTACATCATCAAACAAATTTGCCTGTACAGCCTCGTTGGTAAGTTCGCTTAAACGTACGCCCAATAAACGTATTGGCTTTCCCTTTCGATATAATTTGTGAAACAATTCTTTTACCACCGGAATAATTTCATCATCGGCACAGGTAAAAGGAACGGTGGTTTGCCGGGAAGTAGTTTCAAAATCCGGGTATCTTATTTTTACCGCAATACAGCCTGCCACTTTTCCATCCTGCCTTAATTCAAAAGCAATTTTTTCTGATTGCCTTACCAGTTCGCCCATCAAAAATGTAAGGTCTGTTTTATTTTCATCAAAAGTATTTTCGCTCGAAATTGATTTGGCTTCATGGTATTGGGTTACTTCACCATCATGTAACCCAAAACTTTTTCGCCATAAATCCACTCCCCATTTCCCCAGCCGTTCTTCCAGTTCTTCCTTTGTTCTCAGGCTAATATCATCGATGGTAAAAATGCCCATGGCTTTTAATACCTCATAAGTGTGATCGCCAACGCCGGGTATTTTATTCACCGGCAATGGTGCCAAAAATTCTTTTTCTTTACCAAAAGGCACTTGCAAATAACCATTGGGTTTAGCTTCGTTGGTAGCAATTTTAGCAATCATTTTATTGCTGCCCATACCAAACGAAATAGG
>JANYFT010000344.1 GCA_025359625.1 Ferruginibacter sp. | reverse complement strand
TCCATTTGCTGCTACATGCAGTTTCATCCAGGTGCGGTGTTTGCCTGCACCGTGTTTGCGAACTTTCCATTCGCCTTCACCATAACTTTTAGCCCGGTGCTGTCCACCACTATATCTGTTATAATACTCTTGGGTGCAGCTAAATTTACAGTAAGGCCGTTACTACGCCTGCAAAGCGTGGTATAGCAAGGTACAGGCACCAATATCTTCATCAGCCCGAAAATACTTTTTATAAACCCCTCAGTTTGGCGCAGTGGCAGGTGATATACTTTTCGTAATACCAGGCAACTTTCAATAGCCAATGCGCTGTATATCTTTTGGCCTCCCCGCTTATTTTCAGATTCCTGATTCCAATGAGAAGCAATGCCTGCATCAATCCATAATGTTAAAGAACCACGTTGTTTCAAACCTTCATTATAGGCTGGCCAGTTTGTTACTTTGTATTTATCTTTAATCAAAGGATGTAGTTTTTTGTTAGCAATTGTTTCGCAACAACTAAATAAATTAACTATATCCTTTATTTTAACTCATGTGGGTAACATTCAACCTTTTTTGAAATAATAAAACTTATCAACACACACATTCATGCAACAAAGCCATATAGAGTTATAAAAATTACCTGTTTTTCTGTAGTGGTATTTTGTGCCAAAATAGTGCAGCCATGTTTAAGATTTTTTAAAGTTCTTTAGTATAGCGGATTTAAATTGTGGTGTAGATTGATTTGCTCATAGTATTTCTACCACTCATCCATTTATAATTGTGATAATGACATTTATTGTATTTTTGCACAAACATTCAAAGTGTCACGATAAATTATACAGTATAGCAGCTTAATAATGAATGATACTTTTCCCGACATTTTTTAAGTGTCGGGTTTTTAATTTTTTAACTTTCTTTATGTAACACATCGGCAGGTATTAATCTTCGTTCAGCCCCCATAGCTTAAGTTACATTTTAATTTCTAACGGTTTACGAACATCGTTTGGTAGTCGTCTTTGCTGAAAGCCAAATATAAAAGCTACATCTTTAGCTTGATGTAGCTTTTATATTAATTGTTGGTATAGTATTTCCTTATCTAATTAACAACTGGTTCGATTGGTTCATCCTTGTCATCAACTGAATTTTCAGGAGCTGTATTGTTATCACCAGGAACATCTTCCGCTGCAGGTTCAATCACTTCAATTTCTTCTTCCTTTTCATCCAGTTTGGTGATGGCAGCAATTTCATCACCGTCATCCACACGGATTAACTTAACGCCCTGTGTCGCCCGTCCCTGTTCACTTACACTCGCTACACTCATGCGGATGGTTACACCACTTACGCAAGTTATCATCAGATCTTCTTTTTCTGTAACATCCAGTAACCCTACCAATGAACCGGTTTTTTCTGTCACGTTAATTGTCTTAACTCCTTTACCGCCACGGTTAGTAATCCTGTAATTGGCTTCCCCTGTTTCAGGATCATCAAGGAAAGTGCGTTTACCAAATCCTTTTTCACTAACCACCAATATCGTCCTGCTTTTATCTTCCCTGTTTATACAAACCATACCTACTACGGCATCCTTTTCATCATCCACTTCAATACCATAAACCCCGATGCCACCGCGGCCTGTTGACCGTACTTTTTCTTCCGGAAAACGGATAGCCCTGCCACTTTTAACTGCCATCATAATTTCGCAATTGCCATCTGTTAGTTTAGCCTCCAGCAACTGGTCGCCTTCTAAAATATTAATGGCATTTATACCATTCTGACGTGGGCGGCTAAAGTCTTCCAGGTCAGTTTTTTTAATGATCCCTTTTTTAGTACAGAGTACAATGTAGTGACTGTTCACATAATCTTTATCATCAAAATTCTTTACATCAATAATCGCCCTTACCGTATCATCTGGCGGTATCTGTATCATATTTTGCAATGCCCTACCCTTGCTTGTCTTATCGCCTTCGGGTATTTTATAAACCGGTAACCAAAAACATCTTCCCTTTTCGGTAAAGAACAATAAAGTGTGGTGGGTTGAAGCTACAAACAGGTGAACGATATAATCTTCCAGCCGGGTACTGCTACCTTTTGCACCACGGCCGCCCCTGCGTTGAGAGCGATATTCATCAGAAGAAGTTCGTTTGATATAGCCCAGATGTGAAATGGTAACTACCACATCTTCATCTTCAATAAGATCAAGCATACCAATTTCATCATCAGCATAAGTAATTTCAGATTTACGGGCATCGCCAAATTTTGCTTTTATTTCAGCCAGTTCATCTTTAATGATCTGATAACGCATTCCAACATTTGCCAATATCTCTTCCAGGCGGCCGATCAATTTCATTATTTCCGCATGCTCGTCTCTAATTTTGTTAATCTCCATTCCCGTTAAACGCTGCAAACGTAGTTCCAGTACAGCTTTTGCCTGTATTTCACTCATACCGAAACTGGTAATCAAACCTTCCTGGGCTAAATGTGGCGTAGAAGATTCACGGATCAGTTTTATAACTGCATCCAGGTTATCCAAAGCAATGATATACCCTTCTAATATATGCGCTCTTTCCTTAGCTTTACGCAATTCATATTGTGTTCTGCGAACGACCACTTCGTGGCGAAACTCTATGAATTCAACAATAAGATCTTTTAAATTTAAAATTCTTGGCCGACCTTTTACCAATGCTACATTATTGATACCATAAGAAGTTTGTAACTCTGTTAGTTTAAATAACTGGTTAATGATCACCTGCGCAACCACGTCTTTTTTAAGCTCCACCACAATACGGGTGCCTTCCTTATTATTACTTTCATTATTAACATCCGAGACACCTTCGATGGCTTTGTCGTTGATTAAATCACCGATTTTTTGCGTTAGCATATCCCGGTTAACCTGGTAAGGCACCTGTGTAATAATGATCTTTTCCCTTCCCTTATTATCAACTTCAATAGTTGTTTTTCCCCTAACCACCACACGGCCACGGCCTGTATGGAGTGCCTGTTTTACGCCTTCAAAACCATAGATAATTCCTCCCGTTGGAAAATCTGGCCCCTTTACAAAATGAATCAGTTCATCAATAGTTATATCCCTGTTATCTATATAGGCAATACATCCATCAATAACCTCGCTTAAATTATGAGGCATCATATTAGTAGCCATGCCCACTGCAATGCCACTGGCACCATTCACCAATAAATGTGGAATGCGTGTAGGTAATACCGTAGGTTCTTTTAAAGAATCATCAAAGTTAAGCTGGTAATCTACCGTCTCTTTTTCAATATCTTCCAGCATTGCTTCAGCAAACTTTTCAAAACGAACCTCGGTATAACGCATGGCGGCCGGCGGGTCTCCATCCTGGCTACCAAAATTTCCCTGACCATCAATCAAAGTATACCGCAAACTCCAGTCCTGTGCCATACGAACCATGGTATCGTAAATCGAGGCATCACCATGCGGATGGAATTTACCCATTACTTCACCTACAATACGTGCACTTTTTTTATAAGCCTTGTTACTGGTATTACCCAACTCACTCATGCCAAATAAAACACGGCGGTGAACGGGTTTTAAACCATCTCTTACATCGGGTAAAGCACGGCCTACAATCACACTCATAGAGTAATCAATGTAGTTGGTTTTCATTTGCTCTTCAATATTCACGGGTATAATTCTACCTCTGTTAGTGGCTGCTCCGCCATTATTTGGCGGAAGGTTTTCTGCATCTAAATTGTCGTTGTTTTCCATATAATTTTATAGTGTGCGAATGTACCGATTTTAGGGCATTTTCCGGTGTTAAAATCAAGTGCATTTTATAATCTTTTACACATTTTTTAAACGGGTGTGTACAATATTTTACTACAAGTTTTTGTAAATATCAATTACCTGTTATAACTACTTATTTTAGTTTGTTATTATCACAAAATATTTAGCAGTGCCTTTACACTGCGCATTTGGCTGGGTATTGCCTCAATCTTCGTACATCAAAAAAGATTTCTGTGATTGTCTCACATCAGCGGTCTGACATTCGGTACCGACCGCTTGCACTTCATTTCTATTAATTTATGCTTTGGCCACATCAAATCTGTTACCTTGCAAAAAATAATTGTTTTGAAAACCATTCTCCTTCTTGGTGCAGGAAAATCTGCCACTGTTTTAATAGACTATTTATTGAAAGAATCTGAAACCAATAAATGGAAATTTATTATTGCCGACGCTAATAAAGAGCAGATACTTTTAAAGACGAACAATTCTCCTTTTGCGGAAGCAGTGCAAATTGATATTACCAATAATAAACAGCGTGAAAAAATTATTCAACGAGCACATTTGGTTATCTCTATGATGCCCCCTGCCCTGCATTTTTTAGTTGCCAAAGATTGCGTGGAGTATAGAAAACATTTGCTTACAGCATCTTACCTTGATAACAATATTAAAAGCCTTAGAGATGAGATTGCACAGCGAAAATTATTGTTCTTGTGCGAAATAGGACTTGACCCAGGCATTGACCACATGAGTGCAATGAAAATAATTGATGGGATAAAAGCCATAGGCGGCACTATCAGGTCTTTTAAAAGTCATTGCGGTGGTTTGGTGGCACCAGAAAGTGATGATAACCCATGGCACTATAAAATAAGCTGGAACCCTCGCAATGTAGTAATGGCAGGCAAAGGCGGAGCCGAATACAAGCTCAACAATAGCGTATACCATAAAGGATATGATGAACTTTTTAAAAATTGTTCACAGATAAATATTGAAGGGCTTGGCAACCTGGCTGTTTATCCCAATAGAGATTCATTAAGTTATATTCCGGTTTATAAACTGGATAAAGTGGACACTTTTATCAGAACCACACTTAGGTATCCATCTTTTTGCGAAGGTTGGAATGCAATTGTTCAAGCCGGTCTTGCCAATGATGTGGATGAAATAAATACTACCAAATTAACCTTTGCAAAATGGTCTGCAGCCATTATTGCTTTTGTAAACGATAACAATAAATTGATGCTGCAATTTCTTGGTTTATTTGATGAGACATTGGTGCCTGCTTCGGCCAAAACTTCTGCAGATGTTTTGCAATATTTGCTCGAAAACAAATTAGCTATGCAACCATCCGATAAAGACATGATAGTAATGCTACATGAAATTGAATATGCTGTTTCAGATAAAATAATTAAAATAGAAAGCAACCTGATTGTAAAAGGTGAAGATAACTTACGTACAGCTATGGCAAAAACGGTGGGCCTTCCCCTGGGTATTGCAGCTAAATTAATTTTAAACGGTTCTATTCAACTTACAGGGTTATATATCCCTATCATAAAAGAAATTTATGAACCACTATTAAAAGAACTGGAAATTAACGACATTAGATTTAGTGAAAGACATTTATAAAAATGTTTTTTGTTTGTCGTATAACTTTTTTATCTTTGTCGTATAAATTAATTTATGGATGCAAAAATCACTTTAAGCTTTGATGAATCAGTTATCAATAAAGCAAAGCGGTATGCCGAGGATAACAATATCAGCTTATCCCGCCTCACCGAATTTTTATTAAATAAAGTTACCAGCAAAAACTACCGCTCATTAGAAGATTTTCCCATTGCAGACTGGGTAAGCATGGTTGGCGAAGGGCAGGCAGAGTATCAAACAAAGCCACGAAAAAGTAAAGATTTAAATGCCGCATATTTTAAATCTAAAAAATGAAAATATTTTTAGATGCAAATATTTTAGTGTGTGTACTTAATAAGGAATATCCCCTGTTTTCATACGCCGCAAGGATTGTTAGCTTAGCTGATAATAAAAAATTTACGGTATACACTTCTCCCATTTGTTTGGCTATTGCTTTTTATTTTGCTGAAAAAAAATCTGGCACACAAATGGCAAAAAAAAAGATTGAAATATTGGTTGAAAAATTATCAATTACGGATATTGGTAAAAATGAAGTACTGCAATCTTTACAAAATAAAAAAGTAAACGATTTTGAAGATGGCCTTGAATATTATGCGGCGCAAGGCAATAACTGTGATGTCATTATTACGGAGGATATCAATGACTTCTATTTTTCTTCCATCCCTATATTTAACTCAAGATCTTTTTTAGAAAAGCATTTAATTTAAGGTTTTAAATATTTGTCCAGTTCTTTCACTCCTTCAGTTGCAGGCATTACTATGATAGTAAGGTTAGTATAATTATTTACTGCCGGTTTTTTTTTATCAATAATAAATTTCGGTAAAAATGGTGGTGCATACTGAACCAAAGATGCAGCCGGATAAACCTGTAGTGAAGTGCCTATAACCACGAAATAATCAGCATCCTGTAATATCTTGACTGCCTTTTCCATCATAGGCACTTCTTCTTCGAACCATACAATATGCGGGCGTAGCTGGTTTCCATCACTTGCCATATCCCCTATTTTTATTTCACCCCTGATTTCATAAATCGTATCTGCATCAGCCACACTCCTCATCTTAAATATTTCTCCATGTAAATGAACAACTTTAGTTGAGCCCGCCCTTTCATGAAGGTCATCTATATTTTGAGTGATGATGGTTACGGCAAAATCTTTCTCCAATGCAGCCAGGCCAATATGTGCCGCATTGGGTTTTGCTGCTGCTACATCTTTTCTTCTTTCGTTATAAAAATCCAATACAAGTTTCGGATTTTTTTTAAACCCGCTGGGTGTAGCTACTTCATACACATCGTATCCATTCCACAAACCATCACTATCCCTGAAAGTTTTTAGCCCACTTTCGGCACTAATACCGGCTCCTGATAATATAACAACATGCTTTTTATCCATTGTCAAATTTACGAATTTTGGGTAATGATTTTGGATGGCTTAAATTTTTTGAAATTTATATAAAAACAAAACTTATAAACCGCCGGCAAAAGTTAATTGAAGCTGGCCATGAATAATTTTAGCATTTTATTTAACATTCTACAATAAACCCCTGCAACAAAATCATATCTTAACTCCATGAAAAATAATTCAATCATTATGGTCCTTGTTTTTTTGTTCTTATCAGGAACCAGCGTGCATGCGCAGACCAGCCAAACAAGTGTAAAAAAAATGATTAATAATCATAGTGAGCAAACAGACAAAATCGTGGGAAAAAAGATAGAGCAAAATACCCTTTCCGGCAGTCGTTTTGAAAAGCTGGATACTGTTACGGCGGCTACTGTAAAATCAAAGCCTCACAACAGGAAATCTGCTCATAAAAAAAAGAAAAAACAATGATGACAGGCTATAAAAAAGGAGCCTGTCGGCTCCCTTTTAAATATCAGATTTTTAACGTGATTTAAGAAAAAACATGCCGGTAAATTTATTGTCATACAATTTACTATTCAGCGGTTGGTACTGCTTCTGCGTAGCTATTTGACGCCTGTTGTTTTCGTCATCCATTCCAGATAATCTACCGAATGATCCTGTACTGATATACCGCAATGCAGCAGCAAGTGATGGTTCGTTTACATCTCCCCAATTCCGGTTCACGCCATCCGGTGTTAATTTATCCGGTGCAAATCCATCATAATATTCGGCACTACCTGCACTGTTTACTGTTTTAAACGAAATAGGATAAATAGCATAATTAAATATTGAAATAGGAAAAAAACCAACAGGCTTGCCATAAGTAGTATCACCCACCAGTTTAACATCTACATAAGGCCGCAGGTTATTGATCAATAGTTCACTGGCTGACGCAGTTTCTCCGCTCACAATAAAAAACACCCTGCTTAAACTGTTTACACTCCCTGATTTTTTATAGGTCACAGTATTGTCGGCTGGTACAAATGAAACATTGCTGAATCCCGGTTTTCTTTTTAATAAAGGAAATTTACCTGCAGTTAAGGAATCATTGAATATATAAGTGTACATAGTTTTACCATCAGCCGATGAAGGAACTATCAGGTTTGCAAATGCATCCTGTGTAGTAGTAGATCCTCCATGGTTGTATCTAAGGTCAACCACAAGTTCATTGATACCTTTTGCAGCAAAGTTACTAAATGCAGTTGTTAACTCGGTAACAGAACCCGGGCCAAAAAATTGGTTAAATACAATGTATCCTGTCTTAGTGGTACCATTCGTAATCACATCTGTATATAAAACAGAATTTGCAGTAAATGCACCTTTGGCTAAATTAAGTGCAACGGTACTACCATCAGGTTTTGTAAAAGTGAAATTGGCAGAAGCACCGGTTCCAAAAAAGACATCGTTCAAAACTGTAACGCTCGCATTATCGTAACCGATAGGTGAATTATTTATCTTGCTGATATACCATCCTCTTTGCACCCCTGCAATACCTGATGGGGAATTTTTATAAACATACTGCACATACCAATAAACAGAATCATTCGGCAATACCTTGTCAAGTGAAGCGGCTTTAATAAAAAAACCATAATCCTGGTTGTTACCTGTTTGTATAGCATCAGAACCTGACTGGGTGGTTACAAAACTATAACTATGTTTTTTATCCTGTGGCTGTAAAGCCCTTATGGCGGCCATTTCATTTTGGGCTGCTATAAGATCTGTGCTGCCTGTATATTGCCTTGGGTTAAAGGCTGTATAAGATGGTATCACCTCATGCCATAGATATACTTCTTTGGTGTACAAATATAAAGAGTCCAATAACAGGTCTTTGGCACTGGCTTTTACTACGGTATCATTGCCTGATGAAGGGGGAGCCGCTGGTAGCGGATCATTTTTTTTGCAGGACAATACCAAAAATATGGCAATTGAAAAAACGAGCAGATACTGATAAATTTTCATAATTAAGTGGATTTGTATTTTATATTTTAAAGGTACGTAAAATTTGAAAAAAAGGATGTAGTTGCCTGAATGGTCGCACTCAAGGTTTTATGCAATTACTTACCTAAAGCAATGTTAATTTGATGCTTATTATTTCTCCCCAGCCAATTCCATTACTACTTTCCATTCAATTTCTGTAACAGGTTGAACAGATAACCTGCCCAACCTAACAAGTGCCATATCCGCTAAACGTTCATCAGCTTTTACCTGTGCCAGTGTTACGGATTTCTTTAATTTTTTTTGTGGCTTTAAATCTACTGAAACCCATCTTTCATCATCAGTTGTAGGATCTTGGTAGGCCTCCTTTATTATTTTTGCAATACCAATAATCTCCACCCCTTCGTTGCTGTGATAATATAAAACTTCATCGCCTTTTTTCATGGCTCTTAAATTAATACGGGCTGCATAATTGCGCACGCCACTCCAAAAAGTTTGTTTGTCTTTTACAAGCTGATCCCAGCTATAAACTGAAGGCTCAGACTTTACTAACCAATACGGCATAATAAAATTATTAAAAATGTGAAAAATAATCCCCGTTTACAAACTTATGAATCCGGGTTAAATAAATAATAAATAAATGGGGAAGAAATTTGCTCATTTAAAATCCAACCTATTGCATCTGCCGTAATTAATAAAGAATAATTTTTTTTTATTATTGTTCTATTAAATTGCTTAAACCGTGGATGGGCTTTATTTGGATGAGGTTAAATACAATTCATCAGCATGGAAAATAATGTCTACTCCACTTATTAAGCAAATTGGAACAGTTTTAGAAATACATAAACAAATTATCAAAAATTAATTAAAATTTTTTTCACAACAAAATTAAATTCGTTATGCCGACAAAAAATTCATCCGACAGAGAACTAGTGGCAGCATCAGAAGCAAACATTAAAAATTTATCCAGAAGAAATTTTTTGGGATATATTGGAGGTGCTTCTGCATTGCTCTTAACAGCCGCTGCATGTAAAAAAGATTCTACAACTTCCAATAATAATGGAACAGACCTTGGTTCAGGTGATGTAGGTATTTTAAACTATGCTTATGCTTTAGAGCAAATTGAAGCAGCTTTTTACACTAAAATTTTTGAATCTCCTTATTCAGGAATAACTGCATCTGAAACTGCATTGCTGGGTGATGTAAGAGATCATGAAGTTGCCCACAGGGAATTCTTTAAAGCTGCTTTGGCTGCAAGTGCTATTCCAGCTTTAGTTTTAGATTTTTCTTCTATTAATTTTGGAAGCAGGGATAGCGTTTTAGGAACTGCAAAAGCATTTGAAGACTTAGGCGTCTCTGCATATAATGGTGCAGGTAAATTATTAGTAAGTGCTGATTATTTGTTATTAGCCGGTAAGATTGTTTCGGTAGAAGCAAGACATGCTGCATATATAAGAGATCTTATTATGCCGGGATCTTTTGCAGATGGGCTTGATGCAAATGGCCTCGACATGAGCCGTACCCCAAGTGAGGTTTTTGCTATTGCAGGCACCTATGTAAAAACCAAATTAAATATCAGCAATTTACCAACCTCTTAAATTAATTTTATGAAAATAGAAAACATAATCAACGAAATTGAAAGCATAGATCCCGAAATATATCAAAGGCTTGACGGGAGAAGAAGTGCAATGAAAAGTTTTGCAAAATTCTCTAGTAAGATAGCTTTGGCATCTTTACCGATTGCATTTGGCTCGATGTTAAATAAGGCTTACGCCAGCCCGACTGGTCCGAAAGATGCTATTACTGATGTACTAAATTTTGCCTTAACATTAGAATACATTGAATCTGAATTTTACAAAGCAGGTTATGCTGCAGGTGTTGGTGGAACATTAGCTATACCAGCAGGGGCTCCTTTAAATGCAATTAAAACAATCCGTGATCATGAGGCTGCACACGTTAATTTTTTAAAAACTGCCATTACCACCTTAGGTGGCACACCAGTAGTTTTTACGGCTGCATCTTTTGATTTTACTGCTAAAGGAAATTTCATGAATGTGTTTACAGATTACGCACTCTTTTTAGCGGTGGCCCAAACTTTTGAAGACACCGGCGTTAGGGCTTATAAAGGCCAGGCGGGTAATTTGATAAGTAATAATGATATACTTACAGCAGCTTTAAATATTCATTCTGTTGAAGCAAGACATGCATCTCATATTCGTCAGATGCGTAAAGCTAACGGCGGGCTTATTCCAGCAGGTGTAACGGTTAAACCATGGATTACTTTAAACCAAAGTGGTATTGGCAGCGCTGCTGTTCAGGCAAGTTATAATGGTGAAGAATTAACAACTCAGGCTGGTGTGAATATAATAAACATTGGTGGTGCTACGATAACTGCAAGTGCAGCTTCTGAAGCTTTTGATGAGCCACTTACAAAAGAACAGGTTGTAGCAATCGTTACACCTTTTTTTAAGTAACAAATTTATATAGAATGATTGTATGAAAATACAATCATTCTATTATCATACTTATATCTCAATCGAATAAAAGAATTTTAAACTATTGATTCGTTTGTTCACAAAATTATTATTATGATATTCTCACATTCTCTTTTAGCAATTTTTTTAGCAATGCCCGGAGGCACTGAATGGATATTTATCTTATTAGCCGTTGTGTTATTATTTGGCGGTAAAAAAATACCTGAGTTAATGAAAGGTATTGGCAAAGGTGTACGTGATTTTAACGATGCAAAAACTTCCGTTAAAAATGATATTGAGGAAGGTATGAAACCAAAACCTATGTCAGAAACGATAAACCCCGTAAATAACACAATTTAAATTACCTCCAATTTTCTGAAATTTTATATGTTGGTTTTATTGGTTAAAAATAAAACTTAATATAGAATTTACTGATTTGGTTACAACAAAGTTTTGTCAGTAATAACTTCAGATTATTAAATTTTTCTTATAAAATTTCAGAAAATTTATTCCCATCCACTGGCAAGTACATCAGCTATATGTATAGTTTTTATGGAAAGATTTTTGCCTTTTATGTAACCATCCAAATGCATCAGGCAACTTAAATCTGTAGAAATAATATAGTCGGCTTTTGTTGACACGGCATTCGTTATTTTTTGGTCGGCCATGCCAATGGAAATGCCATCGAACTTTACTGCGAAAGTGCCACCAAAACCACAACAGGTTTCTACATCATCCATTTCAATCAGCTTTAATCCTTGTACATGGCTTAATAATCTACGGGGCCCTTCCTTTATTTTACACTCCCTTAAAGCAGCACAACTTTCATGATAGGTTGCAGTAACATTTAATTCAGCGCCGACATTTTCAATTTTTAATACATCAGTTAAAAATTCAGAAAATTCAAATATGCCTTTACTAATATCTTTAACCTGGTTATTAACAGGATTGTCTTCAAATAATTTTGTATAATAATTTCTTACAAAACCAACACAACTGGCGCTGGGTGCAACAATATAATCTGC
>JANYFT010000183.1 GCA_025359625.1 Ferruginibacter sp. | reverse complement strand
AATCATGAAGCCGCCGAAAGAAGTGCTATGCTGTACAGTTTATTTGCTACCTGCAAACTTCACCACGTAAACCCTATACAATGGCTCACCTACGTTTTTGAAAATATCAACGACCATAAGATAAATGCTATAGACCAACTGCTGCCGCAAAATTATGCTGAACGTATTAAGTTATAAACAAGGGGTTAGTGGAGGGGATACTCTTCAATTACAAAATACAAATAAGGAAGACATCAATAAGCTGTTGGATTTTGCCAAACAAAATCATCTTGAATTATCTGTTCCTAAACTTAGTAAATAAAAATGCCCGCCAAAATAGCGGGCATAATTTATTTAAAATTAAATCTTATTACATTTTTCCTTTAAGCATCTTAGCCATATCAAGATGTTTTTGAACAACAGGTTTTGTATTGGTAATAATCATTTTAAGATCTGCATCCTTTGCTTCACCTTCAAACTTGGCTAAAGTTGTCTTTAATTTTTCGTGATCAGCAATCATTTTATCTGTCCATGCCATGTCAAAATCTTTACCGCTCTTATCATTAATAGTTACTTCGTTGCTCACATCGGGCATTGAAGGGGACATCATATTCTTTTTAGCAATAAGTTCGGTTACTTTACCCTTCAGAGTCTCATGATCTTTCAACATCATAGAGGCATGGTCTTTGGTTTCTTTAGACGATCCTTTATTAACCCCTGCTGTTATCCACGCAATCTCTTTCGTGTTGGCATCAACCAAAGCGTTTACTATACCCTGATCCCCGCCGGTGTTCATAGCATCTTTGTTCATTGAGCTCGCTGATGTATCTGCAGGAGCAGTTTGCATGGTTGTTGAGTCTGTAGAAGAAGAAGTTTTGCTGCTGTCATCGTTACAGGAAATTATGCTGACTGCAATTAGCAAAACAGCAAATGTTTTAATTGAAATTTTCATTTTGATTAAGTTTTTGATTAAATGATTATGAATAAAAATAATGCCTTACTATAAAAGCTCAAACCAAATTTGAGTTTGTAAAATTAAATCTTTAAATAAAACTTACAAAATCATGATTTAATTTTTCTCTTTCAGTATACCATAGCCATGCGGTGCACCTTTATACACAATAAATTTAGATCCATTTATCATCTGTGCACTTTGTTCACCCGTTGGTTTTATTGCGGCGAATTCGTAAATGGCGTACAACATTTATAAAAGTATCCGACGGCCCCACTAAAAAATCCCCGTGTCTGAAAGAGCTAGGCGGGGCTGTCAGTATACTTTTGTGTTGACCGACGTTTACATGGTGCTTTGTACTAAGGTAGAAAGTATCGACTTTCTTTAGTGCCTGTTAGCAGGTATGGCATCAGTAATGATCTTTTAAATGTGCTGCGTTTAGTTTTATTGGTTGTTGTTTGCACTAAAATTATAGGTTTGTTTTGATACAATGGCTTATTTGATTATTTATTTTATGGTACACACATACCATTACCCACTGTCCCCGCAGTTTTGTTTTACAAACCCTCCCTTGGCGCAAGGGTGTCGGGCGGGCAATGTGTGTTGGCAATCCTTGTGCCTTGCTGGGCACTTATGTGCAAACAGCATGGTACACTCATATAATACACCTGTGGCCCAAACAAAAAACTTCTCAGTTCGCCTGGCAGGCTACGCATAAAGTCTACAAACCCACCTAAAGCCCGGTGTCGCTGAACAGCGTATGAGCCACAAGCCCCAATCCCTCACGGTTCGGGGCTTGTGCATTTTATTTTAAAAGATTTTAATTTCGGGGGCTTTCGGCTATACGACTAAATGTTGTGCGTTCGTGCTTTTTACAATCGCTTATTAACTGTGATCTTTCTTTATTTTCTTCAATATTTTATTTTAAGCAATATTCTTTCTTTAAAAATCATCTGTAATAAGATTTCCAATATTTCTTTAAATGGTCTGAGTGAGTGTAAAAATGTACTTATATTAAAATACTCACTTTAATTTATATCATACTCTTTTTGTAAAATAAAAATCAATTTTTCTGACCTGCCCTGTGATTTTTCCAATTGTGAAACAAAATCGATAATTGTAGCTTTGAGTTTTTCAATAGCATTGCCATATTCATTGATCAGGGCTTGATTGTTTGTAATAAGCTCCGACATTGAAGATATATCGAACGGTGCCTCTAAGCCCGTCTTCGTGTCTATACGTGTATATTTCATATTGAAAATCTTCCTGGCAAGAGATATTGACTCGAGATAGTAATGCCTGTAATTTGTTTCCACAGATTTTATTTCCTCAACAGCCTTATCATATCTTAAAATACTATCCCTGGCTCTTTTATTCCTTATCAATCGCATAGCACCTGCATTTTTTAGCTGGCTAATAGTAATATCCTGAAATTTCATTGGTTGCCAATGATTGGCTCCGGCACTAAAATACTTATACATGTTTCTAATGTCATTGGTGTCTATTGATTTTTTAAAACAAACTAATGCAAGTTTATCGATGTAAGGGAGAGATTCATTATTATTTTTTAATACTTCCGTCATCTGTGCTGTATCAATTTTCAGGTCTGTGATCATGGAATTTATGTACTCCCGCTCCCGCTGATGTTCAATAGTATGTTCTAACTGATATTCCGCCAGAAAACCACAGAACACTGCAAGGAATAACATTAAAAATTCCCATAAATACGATTTCCAGTTTTTCTTTCCTTCGTGATTTGCATGATGATGTACTTCCATAGTTTCAGATTCTTTATTTGTATTAATAGTCTCCGTGTAATTAGTAGGAGTAATTTTGTCCGGAGGATTTTCCGATTGGTTGGTTGTGGGCTTATCTAAATGTTCTTCGTCTGTATTGTCTGCCATTTAGTTTTGGTTGGTTAAGTTATTAGAGTGTTCGGTCGCATGACGCACAACATTTATAAAAGTATCCGACGGCCCCACTAAAAAATCCCCGTGTCTGAAAGAGCTAGGCGGGGCTGTCGGTATACTTTTGTGTTGACCGACGTTTACATGGTGCTTTGTACTAAGGTAGAAAGTATCGGCTTTCTTTAGTACCTCTTAGCAGGGATGGCATCAGTAATGATCTTTTAAATGAGCTGCGTTTAGTTTTATTGGTTGTTGTTTGCACTAAAATTATAGGTTTGTTTTGATACGGGGGCGTTTTTGACCGGTTTATTTTATAGTACACACATATCATACACCTGTGGCCCAAACAAATAACTTCTGAGTTCGCCTG
>JANYFT010000271.1 GCA_025359625.1 Ferruginibacter sp. | reverse complement strand
GTAAGCGAAATCGCTCCCTGTTTTCCGCTAAATATCGTCCAGTCGGCAGCCGACAAAGCCCCCCTGTTGGTGGCTGATGCGGTGGGCAAATTGAAAGTATGTGCAGTACCGGTACTGCTAATCCCAAAGTCAGTTCCTGTTGTACCGGTTGCAAAAGTTTGAGTGATACCTGTCAGTCCGTTTAATGAGTTGATAGCAATTCCGCTGCCTGTGGCAAGCGGTGTCCACACAGGTGATGTGGTGGTGCCAGTATTTACCTTAAATACGTTATCCGTAGTATTGAAAATAAGCAAGCCATTGGCGGGCACCGGAATTGCATTTTGCTGCGTGGTTGTTAAACGGGGAGTAAGAAACCCTTTAATAGTACTGCTTACATCCAGCATAGCGCTTGTATCTGGCAGGCTTCCTGTTGCATTGATCGCTATATTCTGAGCATAAATTTTTGTTTCTACTGCCAGTTGACCAATCAACAGCAGTAGTAGAAAATACTTTTTCATAACAGGATATTTGGTTTTATTTGGTTTTTTATTTGGATTTGGATATACTTTTCAACAATTAATTTCCTTAACAACTATATTATTCAACAATTACTTTTTGTGTATTATGGCTATTATCCTTGCCGGTAATTTCTAACTGGTAAACACCGGGAATTAGTTTAGTTGCTGTTTTAAGAGATTGGTTACTGTTGCCACCATTGTTTTGAATAGTTTTTACAAATATTACCTGACCGATCGTGTTGGTTAATTTTACCTGATATTTACCAACAGGCTGATTACTCATTATTAGGTTAATAACATTACCATTTATAGGATTTGGATAGATGGCGAAACCACTTGTGCTTTCTGCTATTACAACCTTCACCACTGAACTGTATTTTACTTCCCCGCTTAGGTCATATAATTTAATCCTGTAAAAATTATTTCCCTGTACTGCGTTAAAGTCTAACCAGCTATAACTATTGAAAGCGTTATTACCACCCATTATATTTGTTGTATTTACAGGTGCAAATACAATTCCGTCAGTTGATTTTTCTACATCGTATTTCAACATATTTATTTCATTTTCCACCTTCCATTCTACTGCAATGTTGCTATTTTGCTGATATGCTTTAATGCTACTGATGGTTACAGGTAAAGTAGACAGATCTTGTTTGAAAACAATTTTAAACCTGTTAGTTACTGAAGAAGCTGACGCAGCATTGATAGAAAAATTTACTTTAGTTAAACCTGAAAGGCTTACCGGTGAACTTGTTCGCAAATAGCTATCTTCTAAAAAGCCTGTCATGCCCGTTTGTGTCAGACCTGTTGATTCAAATACAAACTGGTAGCTTCTTTGTGTAGTGGTAGCAAGTTTTAAATAAATAGTGTCGTTTAAACCAAGAGCGGGCCTTCTTTCAGCAGTAAGTGCAATACTGTTTCTTACAATGCTGAAGCTTTCATGTACATTGCCAAATTTTAATGCATCATCCAAGTCTACTGATGCACTAAAGTTATTATCAAACTCTGCAAATGTGCCATCGGCTAAAATGGTAGTATTATCGGCATTTAATAAATTTAAGGTGGCGGCTATTTTTCCCATACGAAAACCTGTTGGTTTGTTATCAGTTGCTGGTCTGAATACAGAACTATTATAAAAGCCTGATTTGCCTGATTCATTAAAAGTAATATTGGCTGCACCATCTGCAAGTGTTTGTACAAAAAATGCCTGGCTTGATTGGATATCTTTTGTTTGTGTACTTGCAGGTACAGTCATATTGTAAATACCATCATTATCTAAATCATCCAACATAACATAACCACCCACTGCATTAAGTGCAGCATCCCATACATAAAAACGTTTTATGAGGTTTGATCTTGATACATTATTAAAATCAATTGGAGAAGCGTAAGGGTTACCCACCAAAGTATATTTACCAAGAACGGGAGAAGCTGGAAAAGTTTGTGTTCCTGTTTGTAATACACCAATGCTGTTTACAGTGGAAGAATTGAAATAGGCTACATTCGTATTTACAGGGTCTCTATCTCCTCTTGTAAAAATAAAATATCCGGTATTATCGGCACTACCATTATTACCCGGCGAAATAAGTACGTGAGTATTTAATATCGGGGCAAATGCCTGTGTATTGTAATTCCATTGCTTCATGGAAACATTATTTCTATAACTTGTATCCAATCCGTTTCCGCAAGCACATCCAGCATTGGGGCCTGAAACCAGCAATCCCAAACCAGGTATATAATTACCCCTGTTTTGCCAGCTATTGTAAATAGTATTAGAGTTTGTAACCGGCGCTGTCATTAATCTCCAGGCCCTTCTTGCAGAAATATATCTTTCTACATTTGCTTTTCCTATGATGTAGCTGCTGGAAGCCACTGGTGCTACTCTTGCCGTAAGATTTGCATCTGATCGTAAGGTGAGGTTACTGTCAGTGTATAAATTACCTGCATTTACTGCCAAAATATTTGTAACTATAGCCGCAGATTTTAGTGCTACTCCGTAAGCAGATGTAGAAACGGATAAGTTATTAAAAGTTGTAGGGCTGGTGCCTGCTAAATAAGAAATCAGGGTATCATTATAGCCACTAAATTTTACAGTACTGCTGCCTGCTGCAAAACTGCCATTATTTTTAAGTGCTGCATTATTTATTACAAGCGATACGTTGCCATTTAAAACCATACCGCTTCGAGGGTTAATAGTAAGTGCCTGCGCCTTTAAAGAATTACTGAATCCGCCAATAAATACAAAGAAAAGTAAACCCTTATCTAAAGAAATAAAATGGCTGATAGAAAGAAATAATTTTTTGCCGGGGTTGTAAAAAGAATTCATAAAAAAGTTTCGGTTTTCAAAAAAAATTAGGATTTGCATTACTATTTCTTAATCGGTTTTAGCTTTTTTTCTGCCAGGCTGTAGTTTAATTTCTACAAAAAATCAATTTTGAAATAAATAACGTAATACTACTAATGATATTGTAGGTAAAAATTTCAGGGTATTACTTTTCCAAAAACTTTTCACTTGAAAATGATGCGTTTACGACAGTAAAACTGCTATTATGCTACCGATGGGAATATTGGAAACCAAAATTTTATTGAATTTAAAAAACTGACATTTCTCCTGATAAAAAAAAATTACACCAACCAGAATAGAAAATATTTTACGATGAAATGGTAATGATTTTTCTACAAAGATTACTGGGGGATTTAAAACCTCCGCTTAAGAAGATTTAATTGGCATAAAAAAATACAATATTAAAATCGTGGGGCATAGCTTATATCGGTTGCAATTAGTATCTTTCTAAAACAATATTTCCATTTCAAATACTTGTGTGCTTGAAAAAAGAAATTCTTATAATAGAAAATCTGGCAGCTTTTGAAAAGCTCATCAATAGGGATAACCGACCTTATGATATTAACATGATGGTTATGCCCGGCACCCTGCAGGATAAGCATAAGGATGTAGATCCGGAAAAGGGAATACCTGCTTTACGCAGGCAGTTTAATTTAATTTATATTTTACTGGCCGGGGTTCATGATGTTCATTTGGGTGCTGACTATCGCTGGTTAAAACCAAATGACCTGGTGATTGTTCCTGAAAGTTTTTTATATGCCTCCACCAATGTGCATAGCTGTGTTGGTTACTGTATGCATTTCAAAACGGAGTTTATACAGCCTCTTTTAACAAAGCCCATTGAGGAAGAATTTCCTTTTTTGGCGCTGGAAGCGGAACACATCATTAACATAACACCAGAAGAAAGCAGCCTTGTTCAACAATCTTTCCGGGATATCATTTCTGAGTATGAAAGGTTCTCACACGAAAAGGATTACCTGTTGCGGAACTATATCCATATTTTATTATTACGCATCAGGGAAATTTACAGGCCCCATGCAAAACAGATTGGCGAAACTGCTACCCGTTCCATGAAAATCACCAATCAGTTTAAGCGCCTGGTCGAAAAGAATTTCCTCCATATCCGTGCGGTGAAAAAGTATGCGGCAATGTTGCATGTTACACCCAAACATTTATCGGAAGTTGTAAAAATAAATACCGGAAAATCTCCCCGGGATATCATCAATGATATGCTGCTGATGGAATCAAAAGTATTACTCGGTTCAACCGATAAAACAGTAACCGAAATTGGCTATGAACTACATTTTGAAGATCAGTCGCACTTTAATCATTTTATAAAACAACATACAGGCTGCACCCCACTTCAACTTCGGAAAAAACTCTGATTCATACATAAACTGCCGAATTGTATACAATGACAGCGATCCTTATAGTTCCATCTTTGCTATGTCAAAAGGGGAGTTCAATTATAACGATTTGATACCTTCTTCAACGACACTATTTCTATTTTTAACAATTAAAAAAAAGTAAAATGAAAAAGATTATTTTGTTTGCACTTATTGGTGCAATGATGTTGCTGATAGCTGGTCGTCCTGCTGCTCCTGCTTTTTTTATGGGGGATAAGGCAGAATTAAAAATGTTTGATAAACCCGATGAAGTAAGGGAATTTCCCAAAGGCAAGGTAGAACTGGTTAAGATTGGGGGCGCCACGGTTGGCAAAGCTACTTTTCAGCCAGGTTGGAAATGGTCTACATCTGTGCAACCCCTGGCCAAAACCGCCAGTTGCCAGGCACCACATTTTCAATATCATGTGTCGGGGATACTAATGGTAAAAATGGATGACGGTACCCTGTTGGAATGTAAGCCGGGCTGTGTATCCTCTCTTCCACAGGGGCATGATGCTTGGGTGGCAGGCAATGAACCTGTTGTTGTGATAGATTTTCAGGGCATGATTGATTATGCAAAAGCCAAACAATAAAGCAACCACATTTATTCATTTTTAAATTAAATTTTATGTACATCATTCGTGATATATTTCAATTGCAGTTTGGTCATTATAAAAATGCCAAAGCCCTGCTGGACGATGCTTACAGCAAAGGCCTGTTACCAGAAGCAAAATCTTCCAGGATATTATCCGATTTTACCGGTGATTCCTATAGGCTGATTTTTGAAGAAGGCTACGATACACTTGCTGAATATGAAAACTCATTAACCGATAGTATGAGTGCGGCAGAATGGCAAAAATGGTACGAAAAATTTAAACCGTACGTAATGTCCTCTCACCGGGAGATTTTAAAGCTGGTGATGTGAAGTTTACAAAGGCCCGTTTAAAAGCCGGGCTTTTGTAATTGACAAATCTTTGGTCGTTATTCTTTTAATATTTCAATGGCTTGGTTAATAAAAAATAATAAAAGGAGTGTTAGAAATAGTAAAACGACCTGCACAAAAACTGTTCTTAAATAGGTAGGTGGCGATGCATTGTCTAAAAAAAATAGGTTGCAGGCAGCTTACTCTTTTTTTGTACCCCAGCTATTATTTTTTTCATCTGCATCCATAAAAATGCCGCCATCTAATTTTAAGTAGCTAATCTTTTTCTTAGTTGTAATATGTACGATAGTGGTTTGTTGATTTTTTTCCCAAATGCCTGCAGTTTCATGAATGGTTTCTTTTGTGCCATCAGTATATTCTATCATCACATCAGTTGATACTGCATACCCGCCAATATTTTTTATACTTACCGCATAACCATTTTTATCCGGCACTACTTTATCTACCGCAACATCCATGTAAAAGTTGCTCATGAACCAATTACTGAAATACCAGTTTAAATCTTTCCCCGAAATATTGGAAAAGCTGTTAAACATATCCCAGGGTATTGGGTGTTTACCATGCCACCGATCCATAAAACCTTGTAAAGATTTTTTAAATACTTCATCGCCCAGCATATCTTTTAATCCCAGGTAGGCTAATGCAGGTTTGCCGTATTCGTTATGCCCCAGGGCTTGTCCGCTTAAAATATTTAGAGGCGTAATAATGGGTACTTGTGTTTCATCAGAAGGATTTAGAGCCCAGTTCGCCACCCTGAATTGTTTAAAGAATGTATTGGCTTTTTCTTTACCCACATCGGCTTGCCCAATTAGATTTTCGAATGCTGTTGTCCAGCCTTCGTCCATAAAACCATAGCGATGTTCGTTAATGCCCATGTAAAATGGAAAATAACTATGGCCAACTTCGTGTTCGGCAATAAAGCGTTGTATCATATCATCGTCTTGTGGGCTATCATTGGCCATCATTGGATATTCCATGTCGGCGAAGCCTTGTATGATGGTGCTTTTTGGAAATGGATAAGCCACACCGGGCCAGTTATTACTGTACCAGTCAAGCGAATGCTGGATATGTTTTACCTGGTTATGAAAATTGATTGATTTATTTAAGTAAGCAGCCTGGCAGCTTGCCCTGCGCCCGTTTTTTTTATCAACCAAAACACTTGCGGCATCCCACATATAATGATCGCTGATGCAAAAAGCCATGTCACTTACATTGGTGGCTTGCCACTTCCAGGTATTGGTGGCATTTTGTGTAGTTATATTTTTTGTTTCTATATCTTTTTGTGTGACAACATTTATTATTTCATCGCTAATAAAACTTTTGTTGAATCTTTCTACATAAGCAGGTTGTAATACGTCGGCAGCATTTAATAAATCACCCGTACCCCAAACTAAAAAATTTTTTGGAACGGTAACAGCAACAGTATAATCATTAAAGTCATTGTAAAATTCCTGTGCATCGGTAAAGTCCATTTTGTCCCAGCCATGCACATCATCCAGTACCGCAACACGTGGATAAAAATAAGCCAGAAAAAAACTGCTGCTGTCCAGTTTTCCTTCCCTTCCACTGGTCTCGCTTAAATCGTAATGCCAGGTAAAACTCAGTAATACACTGTCCCCGGCTGGTACCGGCTTACTTAATGTTACCTGTTGCCAGGTGTTTTGTTGCTTGTCCCTGAATGTTGATTCTTTTCCATTTTCTGCATATTTATCTATATGAATACCAGTAGTTAAATAATCAGTGCCAGTAGCTCCTTGCCTTGCAGCGCCCGGGCTGTGGATATTCATGATCAATTTGATAATAACGCTGTTGATTTGTTTAGGACTGTTATTGATATAGGTAATTGTTTCATTACCCTGAACAGATTTGCCCGGGGGTGTTACCGTAACATTAATATTATAATGGCCATAATTTTGCCAGTACTTTTTGCCAGGCTTGCCATCCATACTCCGGGTTTCGCTGGTGTATGCCTTCTTAATATTTTGGGGCATAAATAAAGGTTGCTGTGCAAACACATTTGTGCCAGCCATCAGGCAAAACATTGCAAAAACTTTATTCATTTTTTTTAATTTAATTTTCAAAAAAAGTAAGAGGCAATGTTATAACAATTTTGTTATACAATCATGGTTGATATATTTTGAGAACATATTTGTACAGTTATTTATCAAATAAATGTGTTGACTATTTTAGGAATAAATTGATTTTAGTCAAAATTGTTGGTATCAAAGTTTACTGGTGTTGCAATTACGGTAACAGTTAAAGAATGGGCGTATGCAGGTTTTGGTATTGTTTTTATTTAGAATCAACCTATCAGAAAGCTGGGTGACGGTTATGCCACTATATGTATTTGGCTTTGCCCTTATTTCTTAATAAATGTTGTGTTTAGTATTTATCTTCAATAAAAAAATCTTAATTAACCATTGGTGTTCAAAGCAGGTGATAATAAACCTTTTCTTTACTTTCTTAAAATTTTGACCCAGTATAAAATCAACTCCTTTCATGAAGAAGTTTTTTAAATTATTATTGCTGCTGATTGTTATCATTCTTGCCACCTACAATATATGGGCAGAAATGGGCAGGGCTAAAGAACCCAAAACTAAGGCAATAATTGCAACGGATTCAAAAGCCCGAATTAATTATGTGGAGTTTGGTATTGACTCTGGCAAAGGTAACATCATCGGTATTCAGCCTTTTTTAACGGTTTACAATTACTCCGGCGCAGCTAATTTCATTTCGTCTCTTCGTGTTTATTTTGAACAACTGAAGAAGGAAAATAAATTAACCGCCAAATCGATTGTTGTGTTGCCGGAATACATCGGTACCTGGCTGGTTGCTGCCAATGAAAAGCAAAGTATTTATCAGCAACAAAGTATGAATGATGCGATGATAAATTTAGTCAGCAGCAACCTGTTTAAATTTATGCTGAGTTATTACGGGGCTCCTGCAAAAGACAAAACAAAGTATGCACTTTTTAGCATGAAGGGCGAAAAGATGGCGGCCATTTATGAACAGGCATTTTCAACATTGGCTAAAGAATATAATTGTGTAATTGTCGCAGGCTCCATCGCATTACCTGATGCTTTTATAAATAGTGATGGCAATTTAAAAGTTACAACCAAAGGCGAAATATACAATACTGCTGTGGTATTTGGCGCTGATGGTAAAATAATTCCACCCCTGGTAAAGAAAATTTTTCCTGTTAATGATGAGCAGGGTTTTTCCGCTTGCGGCAAAGCAGATCAAACACCCATCTATTCGACCAAAGCAGGAAAGATGGCCCTGCTGATTTGTGCCGACAGTTGGTTTCCGAAAGCATACACTACCATTGCAGGCAAGGCAGATTTTATTGTAATCCCATCTCTTGGAGGGATAGATAGTATTTGGAATGCACCCTGGGATGGATACAATGGTTTTACTGCGCCGGGGGATGTTGATACAACTGAATATAAAAAAATTACAGAAGGTGATGCCTGGATAAAATACAGCATGGGCAAACGGGCACCTGCATCAAACATTCATTACGGCATGAATGTTTTTTTTACAGGAAATTTATGGGATTTAAAAACTGAAGGAAGAATATTGGTGTTAAATAATGACTCCTTAACTGTGTTAGCACCATCTGTTCAGCAAGGCAGAATTGTAAATTTATTTATTCGATGAAGTACGACGTAATAATTATTGGAGCTGGTTATGCAGGCCTTACCGCAGCAAGAAATTTAAAACGGGCAGGCAAAAATATTTTATTGCTGGAAGCAAGAGACAGGGTAGGAGGGCGCATTTACACCAAGTGGCTGGATGATACTACTTATGTTGATTTGGGAGGGCAATGGATAGGCCCCACGCAGGATAAAATGTATGCCTTGTGCAAAGAATATCAAACAGCTACTTTTTCAACTTATGATAAAGGAAAAAGCAGTTTATATTTTTTAAATCAATTAAAACGTTACCGGGGATTGATACCACCGCTGCCATTATTTGCCTTACTCAATTTAAACAAAGGCATTCAACGCATCACCAAATTATCAAAACAAATTATTTTGCAGCAGCCCTGGCTTTCGCCCGATGCACAGTTGTGGGATAAAATGAGTGCCAATGAATGGATGCTAAAAACTTTTAAAAATGACAAGGCCAGGAGTTTGTTCCAGGTTGCCTTTGAAGCCATTTTTGCCACACACCCGGCAAACATATCCATGCTGCATACGTTGTTTTATATTAAGAGCGGCAAAGATTTTGACAACCTTATGAATATAAAAAAGGGAGCCCAGCAAGACCGCATCATGGGTGGCGCACAAAGCATTTGCAATAAGATGGCCGTGGAGTTGCAGGATGTTTTACAATTGGATAAAGCGGTTATTTCCATTTCACAAAATGCCGGGGGAGTTGAAGTGAGCGGGGCTGGTTTTTTATATCATGCAAAAAAAATAATCATTGCTGTTCCCCCGGCAGTAGCCGGAAAAATTCATTACGAACCAGCACTTCCTGAAAACAGGATGCAACTGATGCAGCAGCAATTTATGGGTAATGTGGTTAAATGTTATGCCATCTATAAAAAACCATTTTGGCGGGAGAAGAATTTGAATGGTTTATGTGCCATGCCCGACGAACTGGTTTCGGTTACCTTTGATAACTCGCCCAAAGACGGCAGCAAAGGAATTATTATGGGATTTGCTTTAGCAGAAAAAGCAAAACAATTAATGCAGTTTGATGAAGCAAAAAGAAAGGAGTTGGTAACAGCTTGCTTCAGTAAATTTTTAGGAAAGGAAGCATTGTATTGTGAAACTTATATTGATCATTATTTTACCAGTGAAGCATGGAGCCTTGGTTGTTATGCAGGGATGATGCCGCTAAATGCTATAACAATATGTGGTAAAGCTTTACGTGAACAATGCGGCCATATTCATTGGGCTGGCACAGAAACAAGCGATGTATGGAACGGCTATATGGAAGGTGCGATAAGAAGCGGTGAAAGGGCAAGTAATGAGTTGATGCAGTTGTGATATTGCTCAGAAATTTTTTGATGGCAGCTATATCGGGGTTAATTATTTGATGATGGTTACTGTTCCTTTTAATATTAATTTATTTGTTTTAAAATGGATGGTATAAACATAGGTGCCGGAAGATTGCAACACGCCATGTAACCTGCCATCCCAGGAAATAATGTCGTTTGTAGCATGATATACCAACTGGCCATACCGGTTGAAAACACTAACGGTAGCTTCATAGGCTGGATCAAGAAAAGGAATCTTCCATTCATCATTTTTTCCATCACCATTAGGGGTAAACGCAGTGGGGATAAATATCCCGGTTACAACTTTTACCAGCACACTATCCGCATTACTGCAACCATATAAAGATCTTGCTGAAAGTATGTATGCAATATCATGCAGTGGTGAAACAACGGGAGTAAGCTTTGTAATATCATTGATATTATTGTTTGGCGACCAGGAATAAGCCAGTTGTTCCCCATCAGCTTTACCATTTAAAATAACAGGATTTCCGATGACAATATGCCTGTCAGGACCTGCATCTACAATAGGTATTGGATGCACATTAATTATTACCTGAGAAGAGGCGATTCTGCAGGTTTTTATGCCTGCTGCGGTAGCTTCTGCTACAGTAAACCGATACCAGTAATTACCGCCGGCAGAGGGCTGCCGCTGGTAAGTAAAATCTGTTGCACCTGCAAGATCATTCCAGGTGGTACCCTTATCGGTACTAAGCTGCCATTGATATACAGGTGATAAATAACCTGCCGCAACAGTGGCATTAAAAGTATAGCTATTGTTGTTGCCTTCGCACACATCAATGGTGTTGTTTGTATATCCCTGCACGCTTGCATTTATCAATTGGCCACAAGGACGAAAAGTGATATCATCCAGTGCAAGATCATTACCATCACCGCCAGGTGCATTGTTAGTCATTCGTAAAACAATGCCTGAAACATTTACGGGAGTAGTAAAATAAAATCCATACTGTTTCCATACCACTGTTTGCTCAACCGGTATATCTCCAGAGTTATAAGTTTGAAGTATTTGGCCGCTTTCTGTTTCAATTGAAAAAGTAATATTAGGCCTGGTGCCCTGCGATACGTATTTCATATTTAGCATCCATGCAGCAAATTCATAAGTTGTGTTGGCACAAAGATTTTTTACCGTATCTAAATAAAAAACACTGGGTTCAAAAGAGGCATCTACCAGCATAAAATAACCATTGGCATTGCCAGTGTGATCACTTTGTAAAACATGCCATCCATAATTACATTCCACACCCTTGTTTAAGAGGGTGTAAAAACCGTTTACCGGGCAGGCATCGGTAACATAGTGGTAATTGGTAGTAGCAGCAGATAGTGGTGGGCCGGGGTTATAGCCTGTACCAAAAGTAATATTTACCACCGGGTCGCCCAGGCTTCCAGAACATAATTGCGCCTGTGCCCCACAGCAAAAAATAAGCGTAATAAATAAAAAATATGATCGTGAAAAAAAAAATTGGGAACATAATTTGAACTTCATATTGAAGGGCAATATATATTATTTAGTTGAAAATAATAAAGCACATTTCAATTGCATCATTTTATGCGGTGGCTGTTTAACGGTATAAAATACCTGAATACTTATTTTATGGATGATTATATTTATGCCTAAATAAAAATGGCAGCATAACAGGTGCAAGAGGGTAAAATTGTTTGCCCTGATTATTTTTACGATTCTTTCACTATTTGCGGTAGTTCAATTTTGTAAAAAATTATATCACCCCATAGAGAAACCTACTTACAAAAAATTAATTGAAATTTTTGATACAACGTACAGACATACCGGTTCGTTTATCATAGAAATACATAAAACAATCGGCGTAATCAAAACCCAAATTTCTTTCAACAGCAGTACCAGCATCAGCTGCGCAAGCCAATTTTTTACAAAAACGCCTTCGCAGTATTATTGCTGCGAAGGCGTTTTATCCATGCTCATTCATAAAATTTTAAATAATAACTTTTTCTTCAATTGTTCCGGTATGTTTATTTTTTAGAATAACTTTTTTCGCCCCATAATGGGTCATTTCTTCTTTGATAAGGTAATGATCGGCATCATATTCTACCAGGTGGCTTTCTTTGCTTAAGCCTGTTTGCCCCCGCCAGATATCCAACTCAACAGGCTCCCATAATTTTGTTTTAGCAGATTTGTATGCTGCATCAATTACGGCATTCACCACATAGCCATCATAAAAAGTTTCACGGGGCACAGTACCATTTTCCATGCAATTGAACATTTCGGCAAACATATGATTGTAACCAAGATCATTTATTTCATCACCTACCGGAAATAGCCAGCCACTATTACTTTCGGCTTTCTCTGCAACATAGTCTGCGCCTTTGCCAGTAGTAAACATTTCGAGGCCGGTACGTAAAAAATTATTGATCCAGATAGTGCCTTCGGTACCCATCACTTCATCCCTTAAATCGAGGCCGCCACGAAATGTCCAGCTTACTTCAAATTGTGCAATAGCCCCATTTTCATATTTTATCAAACCGATAGCATGATCTTCTGCATCAATTGGTTTTACCTGCGTATCTGCCCAACACATTACTTCTATCGGCTTGATATCTTTGCCAATAAATGTCCGGGTAATTTCAATGCAATGGCAACCGAGGTCCAGGATACAACCACCGCCGGCTTGTTCAATATTCCAAAACCATTCACTGTGTGGGCCGGGGTGTGTTTCTCTTGATTTGGCCCACAAGATCCTTCCCAATGCACCATTCTTTACGCTCTCAAATGCTTTTAAAAATTTGGGTGTATAAACAAGGTCTTCCAGGTAGCCATTAAAAATACCAGCATCTTCCACAGCCAGCAACATGCGTTTGGCTTCTGCCGCATTGCGGCCCAATGGCTTAGTAGTAATTACTGCTTTCTTGTGTTTGCAACACAACATTACTGCAGCCTCGTGCAGGTTATTGGGTAATGAAATACATACAACGTCAACATCCGGATGAGCAATAGCTTCTTCCATATCCGTAGTGTATCGTTCGCATTTGTAATCTTCTGCAAATTTTTTAGCGGTTTCTTCGCGGCGGGAATACACATTCGTGATCTTGTCCTTGCTTCTTTGTCCCTGTAATGAATCGGCATAAAATCTTCCTATAAAACCGGATCCGAGCATAGCAATTCGTTTCATATTTTCTTTTAGTTTATGGTTTTTTGTTTTTGGTTTACTGTTCGTTGTTCTAATTTGTTGAGATTTTTTCTTTAGTTAATACTACTGCAAAATAGGGTTTAATATTTTTACATTTTCATGCTTAAATTTTTTATACCATAGCTACAGGTTCAACATGAATGGCTGACTTTTTATTGTCATTAAAAAATAACAGGAATAGCACCAGCACAGCCACAGCTATTCCTGCCGGCACCATCCATACACTTTTCCAGGCTACGATATTATTAATGGTGTAATGATCTTTTACAAAGCCAGACAACAATGTGCCTATCCACATTCCAATACCATAAGTGGCCATAGTGATCATGCCCTGCGCTGAACTTTGAATTTTTTCTCCTGCCTTGCTATCTGTGTAAATTTGACCCGTAACAAAAAAGAAATCAAAACATACACCGTGTAAAAGGATGCCGGCAAACAGCATCCATTCGCCGGAACCTGCATCACCAAAACCAAAACATATAAAGCGAAGCGCCCAGGCAATCATGCCAACAGCAATCATCCACTTTACACCAAGGCTGCGAAAGAAAAATGGAATGAGCAGAATAAAAAATGCTTCTGAAAATTGGCCGAACGTCATATTACTGGTTACGTTTTGCATGCCTGTTTCGGTAAGGTATAAATTGGTAAGGCTGTAGTAAAACGATAAAGGAATACAAATTAAAACCGACGCAATAAAAAAAGTTACAAATGATTTGTCTTTAAAGAGCACAAACGCATCTGCACCCAGAATTTGTGCAAAGGTTGTCTTGGTGCCTTTTGACCTTGGCGGTGTATCGGGTAAAAAGAAACTCAATAAACCTAAGGCGGCAGATACTACGGCTGCCATTTTAAAAGTAAATACCAGTTCATCCGTAGTGATTTTAAAAACCTTATCAAGCAGCCAGCCAGTTGCAATCCAGCCAATTGTTCCCAGTACACGAATGGATGGAAACTCTTTACTCGGATCTTTCATTTGCCTGAAAGCCACTGAATTTGCCAGTGCAAGCGTAGGCGCAAACATCAGTGAATACAATAACAATACCCAATAAAAAGAATGGGCATTATCAAGTGTTGTAAGTAAAAATAATAAAGCAGCACCGGCTAAATGCAATACGCCCAGCACTTTTTGCGCAGCAAAAAATTTATCAGCAATCATGCCAACAAAAAAAGGTGAAATGATGGTAGCTATCGCCATAGCGCTGTAGGCAGCGCCAACCTGCACACCATCTGCATGTAAAACTTTATCTAAGTAAGTGCCCATAGTAACATACCAGGATCCCCAGATAAAAAACTCGAAAAACATCATGGCTGAAAGTTGAATGCGGGTAGTTGATTTCATTAAGATGGTTTTTTATTTTTGTTTTTAGTTCGGGTTTAGAACGCTAAAATCTGCTGGCTTAATTTTCAGCTATTCTTATTAATAATTTACAGAAAGTGAAATTGAAAAATTCTGTTGCTCAATCTAAATATTTTATTTGTTATTTACGAAGTTTAAATTTTGAATTGACAAGCCCTAAAAAAGTTTATTGTTTTTTTAATTAATCAAAATCTACTGGTAATTTAAAAAAAAAAGCATAATGATAAAGCTGATCTGATCTTATTTAAATCTGATTCAGGCTTTTTGTCTTTTGAGAATGTTTCGTCATTTAATGTAATCCTGAAATAGAGGCTACATTTATATGCTTGTATAAAAGAAACGGTTACAAAGCAGGTTGTTGCAAAAGTTATTATTGTTACATGCAATATTTTATAAAAGAAAGTAGAACTTTAGCCTGCAAAAAATTATGCTGATTAAAACAACCTGATCATTAAACTCAATCCATTAACATGAATAAGTTATTTTGTTTTGTAATAATCTGCCTTTGGCAAACAATGACTTTTGGCCAGCCACCGGTTGAAAAATATAAAATAGATTCTGCATCAATTGAGCAGGCAGGTGTACCCAAAGGAGAAATATTGAAATTTACTTTTGAACATTCAGCAATATTCCCCGGAACATGGCGGGAATATTGGGTGTATGTGCCAGCTCAATACCGGGCTGAAAAACCAGCCTGCCTGTATGTAAACCAGGATGGCATTCAATGGAAAGCGCCCACTGTATTTGACAACCTTATTTATCGCAACGAAATGCCTGTTACCATTGGTGTTTTTGTTATGCCGGGGCGTGTAGTGGCCGCCAATGCAGAGGCCGCCAATGATCGTTTTAACCGCAGTTTTGAATACGATGGATTGGGTGATTCGTATGCAAGATTTATTGAAGAAGAAATTTTGCCTGAAGTGGAAAAGCAAAAAACAAGCAATGGCCGGGCAATACATTTATCAAAAAATGGTAACGACCGGGCTATTGGAGGATCCAGCAGCGGGGCCGTTTGTGCTTTTACTGCAGCATGGGAGCGGCCGAATTCATTCTCCCGGGTGTTTAGCGCAATAGGTACTTATATTGGGCTTCGGGGAGCAGACCGTTATTCAACTCTTATCAGGAAATACGAACCCAAACCGATCAGGATTTTTTTGCAGGACGGATCCAACGATCTTAATATTTATGCAGGTGATTGGTGGAAGGCCAACGAAACAATGGAGAGGGCATTAACGTTTGCAGGTTATGAATTAAATCATGTTTGGGGAGAAGATGGCCATAACGGTAACCATGGCACATCCATATTTCCTGATGCCATGCGCTGGCTTTGGAAAGACTGGCCCAAACTGGTAACAACAGGCACTTCAAAGAACCAGTACTTAAATGATATATTAATACCAGGGCAAGATTGGGAACTGGTAGGGCAGGGGTATACATTTACAGAAGGCACAGCAGTAAATGCAAAAGGGGAAGTTTTTTTTCAGGATATTCCCCAATCAAAAACATATAAAATTGGTGCTGATGGAAAGCCATCGATGTTACCACTTGATGCTAAAAAAGCAAGTGGTACTTCTTTTGGCCCGGATGGAAAACGCTATGTAGCAGCAGGCGGAGCAAAACAAATAATTACTTATGATGCCAGTGAAAAAGAAAAGATTGTTGCCGATTCTATTGCGGGTAACGACCTGGTGGTTGCAAAAAATGGTAATATATATGTAACCTCGCCGGATGGGGCTACAAAGCCAGGCAAACTTTATCTTATACGGCCTACCGGCGAAAAAATACTGGTGGATGAGGGAATTATATTTATTAATGGTATTGCACTTACGCCAGACCAAACTCAGTTGTATGTTACTGAATCAGCTTCTCAATGGGTATGGATATATTCAATAAATCCCGATGGAACACTGGCTAATAAGCAGCGCTATGGCTGGTTGCATGTGCCTGATGACAGCGGTAATGCATGGCCGGATGGTCTTAAATGCGACACCGCTGGCAGGGTATATGTAACCTCCCGTTTGGGGATACAAGTGCTTGATCAGTTAGGGCGTGTGAATGCAATTATCCCCATTCCAGGTGGACAGGCTTCCAATTGTTGTTTTGGTGGTGCTGATTTTAATATTTTGTATGTCTCCAGCAGGGATAAAGTTTACAGAAGAAAATTAAAAGTACGGGGAGTTAACGCATTTGATAATCCATATAAACCTAAAAAGCCGGGTCTTTAAAATTCCATTTTTCTAAAATTCAGGCATATCTGCTGTAAAGAAAATTTTACACTACCTTTAAATTATTACATCATAACGATTGCCCGTTAAAGGAACTTCTACAAAAAATTTGATCTTGTTGATTATTAATATAAAGTAACCTTAGGCATGTTCTTCATAAGTTCAAAACCAATTATTAATGGAAATCATTTTAACCGATCCCGAAGGCCTTAAGAAGAAAAAATTAAATTTCCTCGATCTTTTTTTTATACCACTGATAAATGATAAAAGGGATATGGCCTTTATTTATTTATCATTGAAAATTACTTTTATTGTTATTCCCTCTGCTATTATACTTTTTGTGCTGCCTCATTTACATTGGGCTTTGTATGTAATCTATTTGCTCATTTTGTTGATTGTATTTTTAGGCCCATACGTGTTGATGCTCCACAATGTATGTCACAGAAAACTTTTTAAAAAGAAGTTCCATTACCTAAACAAATATATTCCGTGGGTATTGGGTATTTTTTTCGGACAAACTCCTGAAACCTATTTTTATCATCATATAACGATGCACCATCCTGAAAACAACGAACAAGATGATCTGAGTACAACTATGAAATACAGGAGAGATAGTGTTAGGGGATTTCTAACTTACTTATGCTCCTTTTATTTTACTGGTGTTTTAAACTTGATACTTTATTTTAAAAATAAAAAAAGAAATACCTATGCATTGCGGATTGTGGCCGGAGAATTATTTTTTATACTTGTTTCTGTATTGCTGTGTTTTTATAATTTTAAAGCAACCCTTGCAGTTTTTATTTTACCGTTAATTTTTATCCGCTTTGCAATGATGGCAGGCAATTGGGCCCAGCATGCATTTATAGATGCCAATAAACCGGAGGATATTTACAGCAACAGCATCACTTGCATTAACAGCATTTATAATAAAAAATGTTTTAACGATGGATATCATATCGGTCATCATTTAAGGCCATATATGCACTGGACAGAAATGCCAGCCGACTTTAAAAAGAATATTCCCATCTACAATAAGAACGAGGCTATCATTTTTTCAGGTCTTGATTATTTCCAGATATGGTTTTTGCTGATGACAAAAAATTATAAAAAGCTGGCCACCAATTTTGTAGAATTGGGAGAAAAAAGAACTACAGATGAGATCGTTATTTTTTTAAAAAGCCGAACAAAGAAGTTTGCAGCATGAGTCATTCCGCTTGAATGCTGGTGGCATACTTAAATTATAAGCCACTTTTTTTAATCGCCGGTTTTACCGAAAAAAACTCCAATAGAAATATTACGAGGGTATCTTTATTAACTTTTTCCCAACCAAAAGCTTATCTGAAATTCCCTGTAGCAGCCGTTTTATAAAAGGGAATAGCCAAATAAAATTTTTTTTAAACGCTTTTTAAAAAAAAATATTGCAACTTTTTGTTAAAGTTAAAAGAAACATCTACTTTAGTGCACACGATTGCACAACTTGTCACAAAAAATTACCATACACGATATAGCTCGGGAGTTAAATCTCACGTCGGGAACTGTTTCAAGAGCCTTAAATGATAATTCCCGCATAAGTATTAAAACAAAAAAGCTTGTTAAAGAAAAAGCAAACGAACTAAAATACCAGCGCAATAAAATAGCTTCTTCACTGCGTTCGGGAAAGTCCCAAACCATTGGTGTTATTATACCCAGTGCCCAAATGAATTTTTTTGGATCCGTTGTACATGGCATTGAATTGATGGCAAGTAGCATTGGGTACAGCATTATGCTTTACCAAACAGAGGAAACGACGGTGCTGGAAAAGAAAGCGATTGAAACTTTTTTAAGTGCCAGGGTTGATGGAATACTGGCATCGGTTGCTAAAGAAACGATAGATTTCAGCCACTACCACGAACTGCAAAAAAGACATATTCCACTTGTATTTTTTGATCGTACCAATGATGAAATGAAAGTACCTTCTGTTATTATTGATGATTACAAGGGTGCCTTTCTCGCTACTGAACATCTCATTAAAAATGGATATAGCCGGATAGCGCATGTATTAGGGCCACAGCATATAAAAAGTTTTCAGGATCGTTACAGGGGTTATGAAGATGCGTTAAAAAAGCATACTATTAAACCAGATAAAAAACTTATTTACCAGGGTGACATATCAATTGAATCAGGAAAGGCAGCTGTTGACTATTTTTTTCAGCTCTCCAAAATTCCTGATGCAGTTTTTGCAGCGGAAGATTACACAGCACTTGGAGTTATAAAAGGCTTGAAGGAAAGAAAAATTAAAATGCCGGGAGATTTTGGTGTAATTGGTTTTGCCAATGAAAATTTTGGAGAGCATATAACACCCTCCTTGTCATCTGTAGATCAGCAAACGGTGCAAATGGGTAAAGAAGCCCTTGGTCTCTTAATTAAATTAATAGCTATAAATGAAGGAAATATTGATATCGGTTTACAGGAAAAAATTGTATTGCAGCCGGTAATGCATTTGCGGGAATCGTCGGCGGGTAAAACCACTTCCGGCAAATTGGAAACATTTAATGTATTACTTTCAAAAATCTCTTAATAATCAAATAAAAAAGGTATGAAGTGCATCCCATGGAATGACAGTTAAATATTATGCAAACATTTACTCTGATCAGTTTAACCTGTTTGTTTTCATTAAACTAACTACAAACAAATTTCAGATAGGAAGTGTTTTTAATCAACATGCGCAGCAGTTCAATTAAAATAAATCAAATCAACCAAGCCTACAATTTCTTTCACCAAAACAAAATGCTATTATGAAAAAGCAAGCCAATGACTTTTATTCAGGTAGCTCAGGACCATCGAAATGGATATCTGAGTATCTCTTCAAAAAAATTCTGATTTTTTCTTCAATTTTTCTACTTTGTTTTTCGGTACAGGCCCAGAACAAGATTCATGTTACGGGTATTGTAAAGGATGACAAAGGTGCTCCTTCAGTTAATACAAGTGTTATAGTAAAAGGTACTAAAACCGGAGTTGTAACTGACGCCAGTGGAGCTTTTTCCATTGATGCCCCCAATCAAAAATCAGTATTGCTGATATCCAATACTGGCTTTCAACCCCAGGAAGCTGTAGTAGGCAACAGGACAAGTTTTAATTTTGATCTTGTCGTTGCTGCAGGCAACCTGAATGAAGTGGTTGTAGTAGGTTACGGCACTCAAAAGAAAGTAACCCTTACTGGTGCTGTTGCAGTGGTAAAGGGATCTGATCTTGCTAAATCTCCTGCAACAAATCTAAGCAACTCCATTGCAGGTCGTCTGCCAGGCGTGATTGCTGTTAATGCAAGTGGTGAGCCGGGATATGATGGGTCAACAATCCGCATCCGGGGTTCCAATACCCTTGGCAACAACGATGCGTTGATCGTTATTGATGGTGTACCAGCCCGTGCTGGTGGCCTGGACCGTTTAAACCCTATGGATATTGAAAGTATGTCTGTACTAAAAGATGCCTCTGGTGCCATTTATGGTGCAAGAGCCGCCAATGGTGTTATTTTAATAACAACTAAACGTGGTAAAACTGGAAAGCCGGAACTTTCATATAGTCACAACCAGGGTTGGGCAGCCCCAACCGTTATACCAAAGATGACGAATGCCGTAGAGTATGCTACCATGGCTAATGAAATTGAGATATACAAACTGCCTGCTGCAGAGTGGGCTGCTGCAAGTGCTGCATTTAAAGCTACCGGAACTTACAAAACTGCGGGCAATAGTGTGATAACAGCCCCTTTTTTACCAGACGATATCAAGAAATATGCTGATGGTTCTGATAAATGGGGTCATCCAAATACTGACTGGTTTGGTACCGTGTTGAAAAAATGGTCACCTCAAACAAAAGATAATTTGCAATTAGTTGGAGGATCAGAAAATGTAAAATATCTTGCTTCTTTAGGATATCAAAACCAGGATGGGTATTATAAAAATTCAGCTACAGGCTACAAGCAGTACGATATGCGTATTAATGTGGATGCCAAAGTAAACAAATACGTAAGTCTTGGCCTTGGTATTGTTGCCCGCCAGGAAAACCGTTTCTTCCCAACAAAAGATGCAGGCTCTATTTTTCGTATGTTGATGAGAGGTTATCCAACTAAAAATGCTATATGGCCGAATGGCCAGGCTGCTCCGGATATTGAAAATGGAGAACAGCCAGTGGTTATTACCACCAACCAAACAGGGTACGATAAAGACACCCGGTATTATTACCAGACCAATGCCAAACTGGAAATTACCAATCCATGGGTAAAAGGTTTAAAGTTTACCCTGAACGCTTCTCTGGATAAATACATTCAGCAGACTAAAAGATGGGTAAAACCATGGTATATTTATAACTGGAGTGGGTTTGAAGCAGATGGTGTTACACCAATTACTACCGCCGTGGCAAAAGGTCCGGCTACGCAGCCAACGCTCAACCAAGGTTCTACAGACCAGCTAAATGTAATGCTGGAAGCCATTGGATCTTACGAGCATTCTTTTGGTAACCACAATATCACCGTGCTTGCTGGTGTAACAAAAGAAACTATTAAAGGCAATTATTTTAATGCCTTCCGTCAATATTTCCCGTCTTCAGCGATTGAACAATTATTTGCAGGAGGGTTGAGTAACCAGCAAACTGGCGGTGCTGCATTTGAGCGGGCACGGTTAAACTATTTTGGTCGTGTGGGATATAATTATAAAGAAAAATACCTTGCAGAATTTCTTTGGCGCCAGGATGGCTCTTATATGTTTCCTGAAGCACACCGTTTTGGTTTCTTTCCTGGTGTAACAGCAGGCTGGAGAATTTCAGAAGAAAACTTTTTCAAAAATAATGTAAACTTTATCAACTCGCTTAAATTGCGGGGTTCATGGGGACAGTTGGGTAATGACCAGGTATACTTCAACGGAAGGTTGACAGAATATGATTATTTAGCCACTTATAGTTACGGAAGTTATACAGCCGGAAACCAGGTTGTTCAAACATTGACAGAAGGTCCTCTTCCCAATACATCCCTTACATGGGAAGTTGCCAATAATTACAATTTGGGTTTAGATATGACCCTTTTGAATAACAAACTAAATGTTGAAATAGATGTATTTCAAAACCACCGGACAGGAATTTTGTGGCGAGCAGCAGGTGCTGTCCCATTAACTGCAGGTATTAATTTACCGGCCTCTAATATCGGTAAAGTAGATAATAAGGGGTGGGAGATTAAAGTAGGCTATAACAATGCAATCGGTGATCTGCGTTATAACGTAGGCATCAATGGTGGTTATGCCAAAAATAAAATAAAGTTCTGGAGTGAAACTCCTGGAAGGCCAACTTATCAGCAGTCTACAGGACACGTAATGCCCACCAATGCAGGAGCTGAAGATGATATGCTGCAATATCAGTACGATGGTATATTTAAAGATCAGAAAGATATTGATGCCAATACCCTTGATTATACTGGTGTAGGCGGAGCAGGAAAATTGTTTCCAGGTAGTATGAAATTTAAAGACGTTAACGGAGATGGAAAAATTAATGGTCTGGATAAGGTAAGAAGCGATAAAAATCAGACCCCTACTTTCCAGGGTGGTTTAACAATCGGATTGCAATACAAAGACTTTGATCTAAATGTGTTGTTTCAGGCTGCTACCGGTGCAGAACTGTTTATACAAACAGAAACTGGTACAATAGGCAATTTCCTGAAGGATACTTATGATCATCGCTGGACGCTCGACAATCCAAGTTCTGTATATCCCCGTACAGTAGACAGAAATAATCAGTATTTCTCAAACCGTAATACCTTTTATACCGTAAGTACAAATTATGTGCGGCTTAAAAACTTTGAGCTGGGTTATACACTTCCTTCAAGGATTGGAAAAAAATTGGGCATCAGCCGTTTCAGGGTATATGTAAATGGGCTTAATATGCTTACCTGGTCTAAGGAGAAAATTTATGATCCCGAATCTCAAAACAGCGATGGACATTATTATCCGCAGTCAAAAATTATCAACACAGGCGTAAATCTCACCTTCTAAATAATAACAATGAAAAAGATACTAAAAACAATTTTAATACCACTGTGTTCAGTAGTTCTCGTTACCTCATGTAACAAGGATTTCCTGAATACACAACCGCTCGATAAAGCTGCGGCAGCATCTACGTGGTCGGATGCATCGCTTTCGGAAATGTTTGTAACTGAAATTTATAATGGTGTTAGTGAAGGCTATCTCCAGCAAAATAGCGGGGATAATCAGACCGATAACTCCCTTTTTAATTTCGGGAGACAAAGCATAATGGAAAGTAATATAAGCCCGGATAATCCAGGCGACAGGCTTGGTACGATGGAATGGGGAAATATGTATAAAAGAATCAGGGCTTCAAATGTAGCACTCCAAAACTTGGCTACTGCTCATTTTGCAGCCGCTATTGTTGACCGTTTAAAAGGAGAGGCTTATTTTCAGCGTGCATATTATCACAATCAGTTGCTTCGGTATTATGGTGGCATACCTATCATTAAATTTGGATATGGATTGGATCAGGATTATAGCATCGCCAGAAGCACCTATGAAGAGAGTGTAAAGGCTATCGTAACCGATCTTGATTCTTCAGCTTTATTGCTGGATGGTAAATCGCTTCCCCAGGGGCGTGCCTCTAAAGCAGCAGCAATGGCACTTAAATCAAGAGTGCTTACTTATGCAGCCAGTGATTTACATGATATACCTACCGCAAAACAAAAATCAACGCTTATTGCGGGCTTTGCAAATCCTGAATTGTTGGGCTATGTAAGTGGAGATAGAAATGCACGATGGGTGGCAGCAAAGGCTGCCTCTAAAGCTGTAATAGATTTGGGAGCATTTGGCTACAATTTAGACCTTACCGCCCCTCAATCCAAGTCAGATGCAATTTCAGATTACACAAAATTATCATTGTCAAGAGGCGGAGGTGAAAAGGATGCGATTTTTGGTAAATACTATATCAATGCAGCTACAGATGATTGGGGTGCATGGTACCCAAGAAACAATATGCCCAACGGCTATCATGGATGGTCTTCAACAGAGCCTACTCAAAATTTTGTTGACAATTATGAAATGATGGATGGTTCTAAATTCGATTGGAGTAACCCAGCCCAGGCTGCTGCTCCTTATGAAAACAGGGATCCTCGTTTTTATGCTTCTGTTTTTTATGATGGAAGTCCATGGAAACCACGTACTACTGATGGTGCAGCAATTGATCCTAATGGTGAGTTACAATTCGGTACTTACCAGACAGGAACTGGAGGCGGAGCAACCACTGCTTATTTTGGTTTGGATACCCGGAACAGTTCTATTGAAAATTGGAACGGGACCAGAACAGGTTATGTGATTAAAAAATTCATGGATCCTAATCCGGCGATTGTAGATATGAACCAAAAACAGGAGGTTCCAACTATAGTGGTTAGGTTTACAGAAGTGATATTTAATTATATAGAAGCTTGTTTAGAGACAGGGGATGAAGCCACTGCTAAAGCATGGCTTAATAAGATACGCTTCAGAGCCGGTATGCCGGCAATTACCGCCTCGGGTAGTGCACTGGTAAATGAATACCGTAATGAACGAAATGTTGAAATGTTTGCAGAAGATCAGCGGTTTTTTGATGCAAGGCGCTGGATGATCGCTCCATCTGTATTTGGGCAAAAAGTAAGAATTATGGTGATTACTGGAAAGCTAAAACCAGGAAAAACTGTGAGTATTTACCGTTATAGTAAAGACAATTATACTTATGATTACCATGTTCAGGAAATTGAACAAGGTGTTGAAAACCGAAGTTGGAACGATAAGGTTTATTTTCCTCCATTTTACCGTGATGAAATAAGCAGGAATAGTAAGCTTATTCAAAATCCTGGCTATCAATAATAATTAATGCCTTAAATTTTAACTGCGCCGGCAAATAACCGGCGCAGTTTTTTTGTATAGTGCTTAAAGAAGGTACATAAATTTAAAAAACCAGTTCGTTATACTTTAAAACTAAGAGGTTTGTAGTAAACTACCACTTAATTTGAAGTATAGAAAGACGTACATTCCTCCAATACAAGTAAAATTTTTTTACCTTTTAATAAATTTTTCCCCTACCCCAATTTTACATTTCTTTATCAATGCATAGTGCGAAATAAAAACTATTTTTGAAGCTATAATTCTCCTGATTTTTTAATTTTAAATACCAGTCCAATTGAACAAAAATATTATCCTAAACTGTATTATTGCATTACTCACTTTGCTGATAACTGCCTGCCATAATAATGAAACTACCACTAAAACTTCGGGTACAGATTCTGCAAAGCTTTTTACTTTGTTGCCAACAGACAGCACCCACATTGATTTCAGCAATCTGCTTTCAGAAGGTGTAAATACTAATGTATTACTGTACGAATATTTTTACAATGGCGGCGGTGTAGCTGTGGGAGATATTAATAATGATGGGTTGCAGGACATTTATTTTTCAAGTAATCTTGGTGACAATAAATTATACCTCAATAAAGGCGGCATGCAGTTTCAGGATATTACAGTTGCGGCCAATGCACAGTCAAGGCCAGGCCCATGGAAAACCGGCGTAACAATGGCAGATGTGAATGGTGATGGCAAAACAGATATCTATGTTTGTTATTCAGGAAAAATGCCTGCGGTTAAAAGAGCCAATCAATTATTTATTAACCAGGGAAATGACGCCGCAGGAATACCAAAATTTGCAGAACAGGCTAAAGAATATAATCTTGCCGATACAGGCTACAGCACCCAGGCTTATTTCTTCGATTTTGACCGCGACGGCGATCTGGATATGTTTTTATTAAGTCATAATCCCAACAACCTGCCTTTATTAGACGAATCAAGCACATTGGCTGTGCTTGCTAAAAGAGATGATAATATTGGCGTAAAGTTGTACAGAAATGACAGCAATCATTTTGTGGATATAAGCCAAAAAGCAGGATTTAGCAGCTCTTCGCTCACTTATGGGTTGGGGGCGGGGATCGCTGATATTAACCTGGATGGATGGCCGGATATTTATATTTCCAACGATTATGGTGTGCCCGATTACATGTACATCAATAATAAAAATGGCACGTTTACAGACCAGCTTGGATCTGCCATGGGGCATATTAGTCTTTTTTCAATGGGTAACAATGTTTCTGATATTAACAATGACGGCCTTCCGGATATTTTTACACTCGACATGTTACCTGAAGATAATATGCGGCAGAAATTATTATTTGCTCCGGATAATTATGAAAAATTTGAGCTGGGGTTGCGCAGGGGATTTCATCACCAGTACATGCGCAATATGCTTCAGGTGAATAATGGTGATGGCACTTTTAGTGAGATAGGTCAGTTATCCGGCATCTCCAATACAGACTGGAGTTGGGCTCCCTTGTTTGCCGACCTTGACAATGATGGCTGGAAAGATTTATATGTTAGCAATGGATACCTGAGAGATTTTACCAACATGGATTTTTTGAAATACAAATATGATTTTATTCAAAAAAAAGGACGCTTACAAAAAGAAGAAGTCCTGGATATCATCAGCAAAATGTCATCGTCTAATGTGGTGAATTATACTTATAAAAACAATGGTGATTTAACTTTTAAGGATGCCGGCAAAGAGTGGGGATTAACTGTTGCTTCCAGCAGCAATGGTGCAGCCTATGCAGACCTTGATAATGACGGTGATCTTGACCTTGTGGTAAACAATATCAATACACCCGCTTTTATCTATCGTAACAATGGCGAAAAGCAAACGCAGAATCACTACTTACAAATTAAATTAACGGGGGCTAATAAAAATACGGATGGCTATGGCGCAACCGTAACCATTTATCAAAAAAACAACAAGCAATACCTGGAACAGATGCCTGCAAGGGGATTTCAATCTACGGTATCGGCTGTATTACATTTTGGATTGGGTAAAGAAACACTGATCGATTCACTGCGCATTGTATGGCTGGGAGGTAAAGAGCAATTGCTTACCAATGTTAAAGCGGATCAGTTGCTAACATTGAAAGAGAGTGAGGCTACTCTGCACTATAAAATCCCCAATCCAATAAAACCTATTTTTAAAGAAGTAAGCAGCCCTGTAAAATATACAAATGCTATAAATCAAATCAACGACTTTAAGCGCCAGACATTGTTGGTTAACCCGCTTTCTTTTAACGGCCCCTGCATGGTTAAGGGAGATGTAAATGGGGATGGTTTGGAAGATATATTTGCAGGTGGGGGCAGCGGAAAACCAGGAGCACTTTATATCCAGCAAAAGAATGGTCAGTTCAATCAAAAATTGCCTTCCGTATTTGCGGCTGATTCTTTGTGCGAAGATGCGGATGCATTGTTTGTTGATGTGAATAATGACGGTTTCAGTGATCTGTATATTGTAGCCGGGGGATATCATAATTATACAGCGGGTGATATTTTATTGCAAGACAGACTGTACCTGAATGATGGAAAAGGAAATTTTGCCAAAGCCAATCATTCATTACCGGAAATGAAGGCTAGTAAAAGTTGTGTTCGGGCTGGGGATGTAAATGGAGATGGTTTTATTGATCTCTTTGTGGGTGGCAGAAATATCCCCGGACAATATCCTGAGACACCACAAAGCTATTTGCTGATCAATGATGGCAAAGGAAATTTCACAGATAAAATTGAAACACTTGCACCACAGTTAAAAAATGCAGGCATGATAACTGATGCCGCCTGGTTGGATATCAATCATGATAAGAAACCTGATCTAATTGTTGTGGGGGAATGGATGCCGGTAACAGCCTTCATTAATACAAACGGGAAGCTGGAAAATAAGACTACTGCTTATTTTGACAAGGAATATAGCGGCTGGTGGAATAAATTACTGGTGGCGGATTTGAACGGAGATGGCATACAAGATTTAGTAATTGGAAATATGGGTTTAAATACACAATGTAAAGTGAGCGATGCAGAACCTGCTGAAATGTTTTATAAAGATTTCGACAATAACGGATCGGTGGATCCCATACTTTGCTTTTCTGTACAACACAAAAGTTATCCCTATGTAACCCGTGACGAATTATTGGAACAGATGAGTATCATGCGCACAAGATTTACCGATTACAAATCTTATGCAAACACAACCCTAAAAGATATTTTTTCTGCGGAAGAAATGAAAGGTGTAAAACATTTGCAGGCGACTGATTTAAGTACTGCTTATTTTGAAGGCGGAGCAGATGGTAAATTTCATAAAATGACGCTCCCCATCCAGGCGCAGTTTTCACCCGTATTTACCATCAATACAATTGACTATGATAAAGATGGTAAATTAGATCTGCTCCTATGCGGCAATATCAACCAGGCCCGTATACGCTTTGGTAAGTGTGATGCTAACTACGGCATTTTGCTGAAAGGAGATGGCAAAGGTAATTTCAATTATATCAGCCAACAGCAATCTGGTTTTCATATTTGGGGTGATGTACGCTGTGTACT
>JANYFT010000220.1 GCA_025359625.1 Ferruginibacter sp. | reverse complement strand
GCACGGCCAGCCCAAATAAAATTGCGGTAAATAGGGTAATAATAACGTGCATCTGCACCCCAGTTAAAATTAAATTTACCGTTGTTATTTTTTTCTTTGCTGATGTCTGTATTCCAATCAAAATAAGCCTTGTATCGCAACCCATTCCAAATGTTTTGTGTTGGATTTAAAGTATTATCATACACATATTCCATGTGGGTGGTAGCAAAAGTTCGTTTAACATCAGGTTGTAATACACTTTGCCCATCAAACAAATCTGTAATGTAAACCGTTTTATCTGTTCTAATGCCAAAGGTTAAAGCAAGCCTTTTAGAATTATCAAATGGATAGGCTACATTACCCTGATAAAGGTTAGTGAATATTTTAGTAAACAGTTGTAATGTATCATCCTGTCCTGTTACCACATTCCTATAATAAGTTGCCCCCCAGTCAAACCTTCTTTTATAGTTTTGATAACTCATTAACCATTCATTATCTTTTAAATTAGAAGAGATTCTAAAGGCACCAGTTATCTTAACGTCTTCCATTAATTCTGACGTACCTAATTTTATCAGCCCATTTATTACTGTACTTGAAGAAAGCATTATAGGCCCGTTACCACCGCCATAAGGCTGGTATCGGTTGATCAATAAATTATTATTTAAACTTGCCCCTACATAATCCGAATAAAATTTAACAGGTTTGTAGGGATATAGCTTTGCTTTTTGCAGCACATTATTTTTGGCTGCTTCCTCCTCAGAAGATGTTTTTGCTATTGAATTGCTGTCAACTTTTTCATTATCAAATTCATTTTGAAAAATATCTTTTTTATTTTTGACACTGTCCCCATTTTCCAATGGCTTATCATATTTACCGGTTGCTGTAGCCGCAATTTTGTCAGCCATTACCACCCCCTTCATATAGGTAGTAGGTGGTACTGTTATGTTGCGCCTGCGAAGGGTGTTTTCATCAATTTTTAATTTGTACAAAGTTTTTTCATCACTTTGTCTTGTCACTTCACTTACCTGATTATTGTCACCGGCAATTCGGCTTTCTGCTACACTGCTTTCATAATTGCTTAATGGAAAAGTGTACACAGAATCCTTCGTTACCGCTACTACGGCAATAGAGTCAACATCCGTTTTTTTATACACCCTTAATGTGCTGTCTACCTCTTTTACAGAAGGGTTGCGTAAAATGTCATCACCAATCAATACCAATGTATCAAGCCCAGCAGCTTTTGTAGTAAAGAAACCAGCATAGCGGTTGCCAACACCATTTTCATCACTAATAAAAGTAAAGTGGTTACTGTTGTAAGGTGTTGGGTAACGGGCATTGCCATATTTTAAATTAGATAACTGGGTTATTTGGTTTAGTTCAGGCTTTACACCAAAGTTGGTGATCATGTAAATATTGTACCGGTTATGGCTTGGTAAAACGGTGTCTGCATTTTTTGCATCCGGCCCGGGGCGGTTGCTGCTAAAAATAATACCTGTTTTGCCGGGAAAGGAAACAAATGTGGCATCCAGGTCATCATATACATCATTGGTGATCTGGTTTACTTTTTCGTTTTCCAGGTTAACGGTAAAGATATCAGTATGGCCATTTTTTACGGCACTTACCAATAACGTTTTGCTATCCAGCATATATTTTACATCCTGTATCTGCTGAAACTGATCAGTAAGGTCAATCTTTGGATTTTTTATTCTGGTAACCAAATCATACACAAATAATTTAAGCCTTCCTTCCTGGGTGTAAACAACGGTAAGTCTTGACCCTTTTGGATCCCATGCCAGCAAAGGGTAATAGGGATTGGTTTCATTTTGATAACTGCGAACGCCGTATTTCAATAAAGTAGTGTAGTCAAAATCTTCACTCAGTTTTACCCTGATAATTCCTTTTTTATATTCTACTACAGCAAAAGAATTATTTTTTTTGTTGGGGTTTACATTTATGCGGTAATAATCCTTGTTTTTATTGATCTCAAAACTTTCAATGTAATTTCCTTTAGGATATGCTTTTCTTCGCCTGATATCCTGGTTATACTTCTCATCTTCAAACACCATAAAATCTGTCAGCACCCCTTTAAAACTGGTTTTACAAACCTGCTGGCTGGCCCTGTTTAAATTTTTGTACACCCTTGCCAGGTAGAGCAGATA
>JANYFT010000211.1 GCA_025359625.1 Ferruginibacter sp. | reverse complement strand
TTTTGCTGATTCTTTTCTTTTCCAGGTGCTCAATTTCGATGGTCGAATTTCTAATGGTATTGGAAAGCGATTTATACAGGCGGCTTTCAAAAGCCGCATCGGCGTCAGCACTTACTTTGATCAGTATGGCGCCTAACCAGTTTTGATAATTGGAATCAGCCCTGGCAAAAAAACTATTTGATCGCCCCTGGTAGTCGCTTTTATCTTTGAAATCATTTACAACACCCACTACCTTCATTTTATTTCCTTCAAAGTCGATTAATTTACCCAATGCATTTTCATGGGGGAAAAACTTTTCTTTAAGAGAAGTATTGATAATGGCCGGTTTTTCCTTTGCGGCATTATCTTCTTTGGAAAACCAGCGACCTTCTTTCATGGAAAGCCCCAGCACATCTTTGTAACTGTCTTGTGTGATATAGATATCCGCCATCTGGTGGATATTTTTATACGACATGTCATTGTTGTGTGTGTTCATGGAAAAGGGCACATTGCTTCCGGCAAAACTCACCTCCTGTATCATAGGCATCGACTTTAGAAGTTGATATACCGTTTGATGAAATGCGGCTAAACTGTCATTGCCTTTTATTTCCTGCGGTTGCTGATAATTAACCAACCACACGTTTTCATGCTTAAATCCGCTGGGACGATTATTATTTTGATAATAATAGACCAGTAAGGTAAATACTGCGAACATTACAATAAAGGACACCAGCATTTCCATCATGAGGAGAAAATTTTGTTTCTTTTTATTCCAGATCAGTTTAAATAAATGCGTAAGCATATGGAGTGTTTTATAAAATGATTAATTTTTTATCCCGCCTTCAAAGCATTCACTACCTGCATCCTTGACATGCGCCATGCCGGGTATACACCTGATAGTAATCCAAAAATGATACAGGCAACCAGGCTAAAGGAAAGTACGGTAAAGTTGATGGCAAGGTGAAGGTTGGCGATCAGCCCGCTGTAATTGACCACCTGTATGATGATGAATGAAAGCGTTATTCCAATAAGGCAGCCAAGCAGGGTGAGGATCATATTTTCCACTACAAATTGCAGCACCAGTGTGTTGGAAGATGCGCCAAATGCCTTGCGGACGCCTATTTCGGAAGATCTTTCCATAATGCGGCTGATATTGATATTTACAAGATTGAGCGTAGGCAGTAATAAAAAAAGAAAGAAAAATGCACTTAGGATAGTAATGAAAATGGCCAGGCCCGAACTTCCCGACCTGGAAAAAGGCATCAGGCGCAGGTAGGATTCAAGGTAGGTATCGGCAAAGGTAAACAGGAGGTCAAAATCTTTGTCATTGGTTTTGATCTTTGCCGCCATCTGGTTATATTCTTCCTTTAACTTTGGAATATCTGATACCGAATTGACCATTAGTATGGCTGTATAATTACCATTTAGTGACTCGTTATGGATATCGTTGTTTTTGGCAAGAGTATAGGGAACAAAAATATCCGCATAAACAAATACCCTTGTAACTGGTACACTTTTCACAACGCCTATAACACGGTATTGAACATTGTCTGTTTCAATATATTTTCCTACAGCCTTCGCGCCTTCACCGAAATAATCGTTCCTGGTATCTTCAGTGATCACCGTTACTTTTTCGCCATTGGCTATTTGTTGCTTATTGTATGGCTTCCCTTCTGTAAAGCTGAATTGTAAAACATTCCAGAACTGGTCATTGGTGTATTTTAAATTGATCACCAATTTTTTATTATTGATATAGGTGTTGGTGGGGATAAAGATAGAGGATATGCCTAATCTGGAAAGCGTTTTTAATTTCGATACATAATGTTCAAGGAAGAAAACACTTGCCGGGCCGCTTCTGTTAAATCCGCCTTTTGATGATTGCTGGCGAACCATGTTTACAAATAGTTCCTTGTCGCGGTTGGTGTCGGGATAGCCCGAACTAACCAGGTGATCTGAAAAAGCCGCCAGAATAATCACAATGGTAAGGGTAAGGCTGATACCAAAAAGGCTGATGAAAGTAAAGAATTTCCGCCTTCTTAAAACTGCGATGGCTATTTTGAAATAATTTTTAATCATAAGAAATAATTGATAGTTGATAGTTGATAATTGAGCATTGCCCATTGACAATTCACTATTGCACCTGGCTTCCATCAAACAGCCTTACAAGCCGGTGGGTTTTCTTTGCCATATTTTCATCGTGTGTAACCATTACAATGGTGGTGCCTTCTGCCTGGTTTAGGTTGATAAGGATTTCCATGATCTCATTGCCCATGGCGCTATCAAGATTACCTGTTGGTTCATCTGCCAGTATAATTTCAGGGTTGCCAACAATGGCCCTTGCTATAGCAACCCGTTGTTTCTGCCCGCCAGAAAGCTGTGTGGGAAAATGTTTCATGCGATTGCTTAGCCCAACTTTTGCCAATGCTGCTGAGGCCAGTTGCTTTCTTTCTTTTGCGTTGCTGCTTCTGTAAAGCAGGGGCAACTCAACATTATCCAGTACTTTCAAATCGTTGATAAGGTGATAAGATTGAAAAATAAATCCAATCTTCCTGTTCCTGAACTGTGCCAGTTGTTTATCTGAAAAATGACTGGTAGTTTGTGCATCAATTTTTATCTCCCCTTTTGATGGAGCATCCAGCAGGCCTATAATATTAAGAAGCGTACTCTTGCCACAACCCGATGGCCCCATGATAGAAAGGAATTCACCTTTTGCAATGTCGAGGCTGATGCTGTTTAGCGCCAGTGTTTCTACTGTGTCGGTGCGGTAAACTTTTTCAATATTTTTTAAACGTATCATGTGTTTCGTATTTATTGTTTTTGGGTTTTTGTTTATTGTTTATT
>JANYFT010000175.1 GCA_025359625.1 Ferruginibacter sp. | reverse complement strand
CAAAATGGCGTTTTATTTATACGGAAAAGATATAAACTTTACAATAATAAAAATGAAATTAAAGCATTGATTGTAACAATGTGATACCAGAAAAGTGCAGCATATTTTTAGTAATGCACAGTAGTCCGTATTACTTATTTCGTAACTACTCACCCCCTCTCAATAATCATTTTACCTTTTTTTTTGAAAATCGAAAAGTTGTCCACATCCGGTATTTTAAACTGTCCTTGCAGACTTCGTACAGCAAAAAATATTTTTAAAAATTTCGGCTATTTGATTGTAGAAGGGTGTTTTTAAAAAATCCGTTTTTTAGGGCTTTTTTTTGTGTATAACGATGTTGATTTGTGCATTAAAATGCCTATTGATATTAGGTTTCAGCCATTTTTAAGTTTCATCTTTGCTCCAATAAAATACATGCATTGGTGGATACAGCAATTTTAATAGAAACACTTTTTACACAGGTAAAAGAACTTACCGCCACCGTAGCAAAACTGATGCAGGAAAATGATTCATTAAAGCGGGAACTGGTGAATTATAAAAACAAGAAGAACAGTGGCAACAGTCATATACCCCCATCGCAAGATCAAAACCGGCCTAAGAAAAATCAAAGCCTCAGAGCAAAATCCGGTAAAAACCCTGGGGGACAATCAGGCCATGAAGGAAGTACGCTTGCTTGCAGCGCCACCCCCGATGAAGTCATAGACTACCAACCCGAATGTTGTAATCATTGTGGCAACGATTTATCCAAGGTAGCAGCAACAATGATTGGAAGCCGACAGGTGATTGATATTCCCATCATAAGAACCACTTGTGTAGAGCATCGTATCTATCAAAAAAAATGCAGCTGTGGGCATTGCATGCAAAGCAAATTTCCGGACCATGTAGCGGCTAATATACAGTATGGCCCTGTTGCGGAATCACTGATAGGCTATTTGCATGCAAGGCAATATATGCCCTACAAGCGCATGAAAGAATTTTTTACTGATGCCTTCAACCTGCCCATCAGCGAAGGTAGTATTGCCAACATACTACAACGTTTTTTGAAAAAAGCATTGCCACATTATGATATAATAAAGCAACGCATTGAGGCAGCCAGCTATGTTGGTAGCGATGAAACAAGTATGGTTGTTAATGGCGAAAAACACTGGGCATGGACATGGCAAAACAGTCACCTTACATTTATTGCATGCACCGATAACAGGGGCTTTAAAACAATTGAACAACATTTTCCCGGAGGCTTACCCAACAGCATTATAGGACACGACAGATACGCCGCTCATTTTAATTGCGAAGCAAAAAAGCATCAAATCTGTACCGCACACTTGCTCAGAGATTTAAAATACATCACAGAACTTTACAACAACAAATGTGATTGGGCAGTACAGATGAGCGACTTGATAATACAGGCACTCAACCTAAAGAAGGTGCTGACTACACCAGACTATTATGGCCCCAATAAAAAACGAAATGCCCTTGAAAAAGCAAAGGCAACTCTTTTGCAAACCAACATAGACGAAACACATAGCAAAGCAAAAACACTACAGAAAAATTTATGGAAGCATCAACAACATATCCTTACCTTTTTATGGTATGCCGATGTGCCACCTGATAATAACGGAAGCGAAAGAGCTATCCGAAACATAAAAGTCAAACAGAAAATCTCTGGTCAGTTTAAATCTAAAAACGGAGCGAATGGTTTTGCAGTGATACGATCTATCATTGATACTGCTATAAAATCAGGACAAAATCTATTGGCTACTTTGGCGCTTATCGCTAAATTAGGGGCTGAGTAGTTACATAGTTTTTCACTTCATCAAATTTTTCCTATCCCATTTTAAGCCACTAACGCTTTTTGGTTGCTACTATAAACTTGTACAGCACTACCCTCACCGGTCTTTAAGTATTCCCAATTTCTTTAAGAATAACAGCTATAAATTTATCACTTATGTTGCAACCCATCTTTTTGCCAGCTCTGCTATACTCCTTAAGTTTTTAATTGCCCAAAGCAGGGGCTTCATAGGTACTCTTACCTAGTGGATTAACAATTTCTACTACTATTTTTACTAAATTTGCGCCCGCAAATTGTTTTCCTTTTTCCTTTCTAACAATATGTTTTGACTTTGACAGATAAAATTGCAAAGGGCTTCAATTAAGTAAATTGAAACCCTTTGCAATTTTGTATCATATTTGGTTTAGCCGCCTATTTTTGGCAACAACAGTTTCAAAAATTCCCTCTACAATATCACTGATAAAATAAATTAAAACTAATCATTAATTATCTTTTAATAAGTTTTATAGATTTTTCTTTAATTCCCTGTCTAACCAAAACAGTATATATTCCTGCAATAAAGTTTGATCCAAAAGTATAAGTTGAGTTGGCCGATCCTGAAGTTCGATACAATAATTTGCCATCATAACTCATCACACTGATGTAAACTTTTTCTGTGTTACTACCCGTTACTTTCAAATGAAATAATGAAGTAGAAGGGTTAGGATAAGTGGTAACTAAAAATTGATCAGTGGCTTCACTATTAAGGATTGAAGTATTATTAACTTGAAGTGTGTTAGTGACAGTGTTATTAATCCTGGATGCGGCATAATTTAAATTTATAGATGTTAAAGCAGTACAACCATTTGCATCTGTAACAGTATAAGAATAAGATCCTGCATTTACATAGAAGAAACCTGTGCCAGTGTAAGGTCCGGTACCACCAGTAGCATTTACGCCAATAGTAGTAAAGCCTCCGGCGGAAGTAATTGGTGCAGCATATGAAGAAGCCTGCAAAGGTGACGAAGATGAAGATGGAGTTAGATTAACCACTGATGTCGACGTTAAGCCTATTGCATCAAATACAGTAAAATAATAAGTGTTACTGATCTTACCTGTATTATCCCAACTTACATTTTGGTTATTATTAGAGCTCCATGAATTCATATTATTAATATCTGTTTCAAATTGACCTCCGTTAAGGCCACGACTTAATAAATTGGTTCCAACTAAATCTCCTGCGTGGCTTAATTCAAATACCGCAATATTATTTATATAAGTAGTACCCGAGTTTTGACTTACTTCAATTACAAAATTTGCATTAGATGCAGAAGAGGACAGGGAATTGAAAATAAATTCATGATCAACCCTGCTGGTACCAAAAGTTGCATTAGGTAAAGTATTGCTAATCCTGCTGTATGGGGCATTTGCCTGACCAAGGTACACACGTAAGAACCCTTGATCTGTTGTACCTAAAGTACTAAACCTAACTACATAATTCTTTGAAGAACTAACAGGCCCTATAGATGAGTAAAGTGAACTGCTTACACCTGAAACAGAAGCAGGAAAAGATATCTTTAAAGAACCAATACCTGCAGTTGCAGTAAAAGTACCAATGCTGCTGTAAGGAGGTGTACCTCCTGTACCACTTATTGTTACAAAAGAGCGTTCTCCAAAACACCTGATAGGAGTAGCTGATGCCGATGATTTAAAAATATTTCCATCATTTACAACAGGTGCGGGGTCAGTTACCACGGGTACTGGATCTATTACAACAGGCACTGGATCGGTTACAACAGGCACTGGATCTGTTATAGGAATGGTAGGAGGAGTAGCTGGTATATCTGGTATAATAGGATCATTAATAGTAATACTCGTAACAGAAGTACAACCATTGGCATCAGTTACAATATAATCGTAACCACCAACCAGAACACCGGGAAAAATACCGGTACCCTTGTAAGGAGGGGTTCCACCGCTAGCCGTTACAGTAACACTGGTCGTACCACCGAGAATCAAAATTGTTCCAGCAGTAGATTGGGCCTTCAATGCGGCAGCGGGTTGTGATATATCAAGGAATGCAGATGCGGAGGCACCGGAGGCATCTTTTACTATAAAGGTATGGGGACCTGCAGCTGTAGCAAAATTTCCGGTACCTGTATAAGGGCCCGTTCCACCAGTTGCACCAACAGTAACATTAACAGTACCTCCAAAACAACTTACAGTACCTGAAGACGCAGTGGCTGTAAGGGGCAGGGCCGTTGCAGCTCCATTTCTTATCAAAACTTTGGAAGTATAAGGCTGTAAAGTAATGGAACCATTATAAGATGTACCATCTACCCCGATATAATTTGCATCGAGTGGTACACTTGTAGCATTTTTTGATGCATTGTACTCAAAGCGCAACTGTGCGTTTATGTCAATAGGGCTAACATCCGCCTCATAAAATTGTATATCATCAATATAGGTCGCACCAGAAGTTTGTTGCACTTCCAACTGTAGCGTCGCATCTCCTTCAGATGCCGTGGCAGTCAGTAAAAATTCATGGTCTTGCCTGCTGGTGCTGTAAGCCTTACTTTGGCTTTTTGAAATGTGGGTATACGAACCATTTGTTTGTCTTATCAGCGCATTAACAACGCCACTGTTTCCGGAACCAACGGTGGAAAATCTAACTATATAATTTTTATTAAGGGTTACTAATCCTGCCGTTTTAAAAACATAGGTGAAATTAGTAGCTGAAAATGAAGGCGATAATTTTAATGATCCACCACTGCCTAATTTACCCGTATTATCCCAGGAGGAAGTATTGTTGTTATTTTCAGTGAAAAAAGTTGTATTGCTGATATCACCGTTAAATTGCCCATTGATAATTCTATTAGAGCCGACAAGGGTGTTCAATTTATAAGTAGGAATAATTACAGGAGGTAATTTCGAAGCTTGGTCGTGACCAGAAGCTGCCTTCCAGCCGTTAAAAGTTAAGGGGGCAGGAAAGGTGTACGCACCTCCTGCATTTGTTTTGTAATAATAACCAAAACCAGCAGCACTTGTCATGTTTACATAGTTATTATCTACATAGCCAATTTGTTGCATAGCTGTTTCTATCGATATCGGATAAGGTACATTTAAGCCTGTATTTGCGTAAAAGAAATTATTTTGGTAATCATATTTGGGATAAAATACATTATTTGATATATTAAAATTGCTAATCACGGGGCCATCACTGTATTGAGTAAGTCCTATACAGTTGCCATTATTAAAACTTGTATTGCCTTGTATTTTAACGTTGGATGGGTTATTACAATAAAAGCCATTAGTACCAATATTAGCGACTGAATTATTTAAAACGTCCACGTTCATTGTTGACCCATCCAAATAAATACCCTGTACATTAACATCTCCACCCGTTCCAGCGGGTGCGCCTATTCCATTTAAAACTATATTATCTCTTATCTCCCTGTTTACAAAATATTCAGAGTACGTAGAATAAGTATAAATTCCTCCACCATCTTCAGTAACAAAAGCATAATAATTTATAAAATTATTTTTTATAGAAACGTTATTCCCCTGAAAATGGATGCCAATATAACCGGTATTGTCAATGTTATTATATTGTAACAAAGCTGTGCTGTTTACTTCAACAAAAATGCCTTTGTAATCTCCATTTTCCCAAAAAGAACCCATGCCTCCATAAATTCCTGTATTTGTAATATTGCAATTTGTAATAGTCACATTATTGGCAGCTCTGTCGGTGATATCAATTGCATTGGACATTACATAGTTTGTACTTACATTATCCACTACAACATTTGGGCAATTAAACATGAAGATGCCTTTTGCACCACTAGCAACAATATTACAGTTCTGAATATTTATATTGCCTCCATCCTTTGCATAAATATTAGCAAAATTTGCACCCTCGAATGATAAATTTGAAATATTAATATAATTGCTATTTTTTAAATTTACCAGCGTATCTACAGTACTTACCTGTATGTTAAAGCTTGAAGGATTAAAATTACCAAAAAACATCTGCATATTTTTTTGCGCTGGATTAAAATACCATTCACCTAATTGGTCAAGAGTCCTCGGGTCTCTCTGAATGAAATAGCCATATCCATTTGTACCAACTTCAATCTTCGAAGCTCCATTAGCCGGATTGATTGTGGGCGTAGAAGTATAGGAAATGGTGTTGCCAGATTGACCCGTAACGAGGCAACGTTCCAGCAGATAATGTTGTTTTCTTATAACCACTTCCGCACCAGTCCAATTGTTACCACCGCCTGACAAATCATTATCAGTAATGGAATTAGTACCTGAATAAGTTTCGTACGTTAAATATCCTCCGTTATTGGCATCAGCATTTGGATACCGGCCTACCTGCTGCGGCTTGCCATTTAAGTTTACTAAGTTCACTGTGCTCTTAACACCAGAAGCTGACGACGAATAAACCCCATTGCCTAAAGAAGACCAGGATGTTAATGTAGTCAATCCCGTAATGACAGGGCTATTGCCAGATCCGTATGCACTGATGACTATCGGGTTACCGCTCGTTCCAGATCTGGTGGCGACAATAGAACCATAAAATCTATCACCTCGGTTAAAGTAAATAACATCTCCTGCAACGAGATTATTAAAGAAAGAATTTAATTTGGCAATGCTTTGCCATGGAGTAGCTGGATTTTGAGCCTGACTACTTGAATAAGAGTCGTTTCCAAATGCACTAAAATAATAATTGTTTGCATTTGATGTTAGATTCAGTAACAGAGCAAAAGAAATAAACACAATAAATTTGTGAAAGTTGGTCATAAGATGATGTTGAGATTTTAGTAAAAAAAATGACATTAATGCTTTATAATTAATAATTAACCTTAAGTAAATAAGATTGCCGTAATACTTGAATAGTCAAAACCTATTGCTTAAGTTCGACTATTACTTAATAATTTTTTTCTTGAAAATTAATAGGGATACGCCAACTTGGTAGTTAATAACAATTTCGGATGTTGGAACAAAAATTGCAAAACCATTTATACCAAAGACCATGCCTAAAATAAATTTTTTAATGGATAGTTTTTATTTATTTATTAACAAAAATATTTTTAGTTGCTGTTTAAACAAAAGGGTGAATTAACGAAAGAAAGGGGGAATTAAAAAGAATTATTAAATAATAAAAACGGTGTTCATTTTAAAAAATTAAATTTAGATAATGACACTATAAATATACTTTGTATCAGCACCCCTTCACTTTAATTGGGATACAGCATTATGCAAATTCAAAATTTTTACATTGATTTATTAAAACTTCCAAACTTGTATGTTTTGTAAATAGCGTTGAGCTCCTACGGATATTTTCTTGAGAAATTTTGGAATAATACATGCAAAATTAGACAATACAATATAAATTATTCTAACTGAACTGCTATAGAATAGATAAAATAACGATAGTAAAAAAAAACAATAAAATAAGGGTATAATTAGTTTTATAACCGAAAAACGATTTTTTAATTTATACTTTTATTTTTTTCTAATAAGGTACCTTATAAGATTTATATTATTATCTTTAATTTCAACTAAACTAACTTAATACATTAAGTTAAAACTATAAAAATTACAAAATCTGATAGGCTCACTTATGCTAACCTTTACCCAGTTAAAGAAAAATTTAAAGAAAGATTTTAGTAATTATACAAAAATTAAAATAGCTGTAATGGGTGATACCGCCACTCAGTTTTTAATACAGTCCATACGTGGTGCTGGTTTTGAACAAGGGTTTAACCTACAGGTATGGGAGGCTGATTTTAATCAAATTGAACGACAAGTATTTGATCCAAATTCTGAACTATATGAATTTAACCCTGAAATAGTGATAGTGTTTTATTCCACTCATAAGTTACTTGCAAAATATAATAAATTAAACCCCGAACAACATAGCAGTCTGGCCGATATTCAGATGATATTGATTGACAATATCAACTACGCTTTAAATATACAACTAAGACCAAAAATTATCTATTATAATTACACAGAAATCAACGATTCGGTCTTTGGCAATTTTGCCAACAAAATTGAATCTTCTTTCTTATTTCAATTACGTAAACTCAACTATGAATTAATGCTATTTGCGGCAAAGCAACCTAATTTTTACCTCTGCGATATTTCTTCCTTGCAAAATCAATTTGGCAAAACCAATTTTTTTCAAGCCTCTGTTTATATCAATACAGAAATAGTTTTAAGTATAGACATTTTACCTGAAGTGGCCGCAAAAACTATTGATCTCATCGGCGCAATAAATGGTAAATTTAAAAAATGTTTGATACTTGACCTTGATAATACAATGTGGGGTGGGGTAATTGGAGACGATGGGCTGGAAAATATTCAATTAGGTAGTTTAGGCATTGGTAAAGCTTTTACAGAATTTCAATACTGGATAAAGAAATTAAAAAACCGTGGAATAATTTTAACAGTTTGCAGTAAGAATATCGAATCAGTTGCAAAAGAACCTTTCGAAAAACATCCTGATATGGTTTTGCATTTGGAAGACATTGCGGTATTTATTGCCAATTGGGAAAATAAAGCAGACAACATAAGGCAGATACAAAGCATTTTAAACATTGGTTTCGATTCAATGGTATTTTTGGATGACAACCCTTTTGAAAGAAATATTGTAAGAGAAAATATTCCCGGAATTACTGTACCGGAGTTACCCGAAGATCCTGCTGAATATTTAGAATTTTTATATCACTTAAACCTGTTTGAAACAATTTCTTTTTCTAATGAAGATGTGGAAAGAACAAAACTATACCAGGTAGAAGCCCATAGGACTGTGGTGCAGAAAAGCTTTACGAATGAAGATGATTTTTTAAAAAGTTTAGATATGGTTTCATTGGTAGAACCATTTAATAAATTTAATTCACCGAGAGTTGCACAACTTTCTCAACGGTCAAACCAATTTAATTTACGAACTGTTCGTTATACGGAAGCTGATATTGAAACAAGTATTATAGAAAAGGATATCTTTTCATTTTCATTTACATTAGAAGATAAGTTTGGAGACAATGGAATGATATGCGTAATTATTCTAAAAAAAAATGATTTAGAAACCTTATTTATCGATACTTGGTTTATGAGTTGTAGAGTTCTAAAACGTGGAATGGAAAATTTTGTACTAAATACCATTGTCAAACATGCTAAAGAAAAAGGATATACTTATTTAAAAGGCGAATATATTCCAACCCCAAAAAACGAGATGGTAAAAAATCATTATTTTCATCTTGGGTTTCAGCAATCGGCTGATTATTGGATATTGAATGTTATGGATTATAAAAATAAAAAGTGTTTTATTTCAACTAAATAAAAATATGGACCGCAGCGAAATCATACATCAATTAACGAACATTTTTATTGACATTATTGATAATGGCGATATCAGTTTATACAATGAAACCACTGCAAATGATGTTGACGGGTGGGATTCTTTAACACATATCCAGTTGGTAGTGGCTATAGAAAAACATTTTAAATTAAGGTTTAATTCCAAAGAAATACAGGGATGGAAAAATATAGGAGAACTGGCAGATAGTATAGCTGGGAGGATAGCCTGATGGAAAATGAACCCACTTAAACTATTCATTTTTTTTAAATCGCCCAAATAAGAAATTGCATCTTTATACAAGAAAATAATTTACTAAAACCAGCGATAATTAATTAAGTTAGAATGATTTTTACATCAATAGTATTTGCACTTTTTTTTTTAATAGTGGCTATATTATATTATTCTCTGCCATGTAAACACCGGTGGATTTTGTTATTGGTATCGAGTATATTTTTTTATATGTACAGTATTCCTGCATACATCTTAGTGGCCAGTTTTATTATTCTTATTACTTTCTATGCAGCCATTAAAATTGAAAAAGCAAAGGTTTCCGAAAAAGCCATGCAATTTTATATAGCGGCCATAACTGCCAATGTTGGCATACTTGTTTTTTGTAAATACTCTAATTTTTTCAGTTCCTCTGTGTTTGATAGTATAAATTTTGCCAGACAAAAATTATTTCACAACACTGAAATATGGAATAATACTTTATTAATTAAAGTTGTTGCTCCATTGGGAATATCATATATCACTTTCCAGGCCATTGGTTATCTAATTGAAATAAAAAGAGGTAATCATTATGCAGAAAAAAACCTTGGCCATTTTTCCACTTTCCTTCTTTTTTTTCCAAAAATAATTGCTGGCCCTGTAGAGCGTGCACATCATTTTCTTCCCCAGCTCCAGCAGATAAAAAAATTTGATTTCGACAAAATAATTATTGGATTACAACAAATTCTTTGGGGACTTTTTAAAAAATTAGTGATAGCAGACAGGTTATCTATCTATGTATCTGCAGTGCTGGGTAATGCTGAAAATCATTCTGCTATAAGTTTAATTGCAGCGGTTATCTTTTATGTATTTCAAATGTATGCAGACTTTTCAGGTTACACAGATATGGCGTTGGGCTTTGCAAAAATATTGGGGTTTGACCTGATGCAAAATTTTAACAGGCCCCTACTGTCTAAATCAGTAACTGAATTTTGGCGCAAATGGCATATTTCTTTATCTACCTGGTTTGCAGATTATTTTTATACCCCATTAGCCATTGCCAAACGAGATTGGGGTAATTGGAGTATTGTGTACGCCTTTTTTACCACTTTTATTGTATTGGGTTTTTGGCATGGAGCAAATTGGACGTTTTTAATATTTGGCACTTTACAAGGCCTGATACTCACCATCGAATTTTTTACCCGGAAAATAAGAAAGAATATTCGCAAAAAAGTACCCATGTTCTTAAACAATATGGCCGGCATTACTTTTACGATTGGTTACTTTGCATTGTCCCTTATTTTTTTCAGGGCCAATAGTGTAAGCGATGCACTTATCATCATAAAAAAGATATTTACTTCCAGGGAAAGCGGTATCTATATTGAGAACCCTTCTATCATGCTGTTTTGCATATTTGGTATACTTTTTCTTTCAATAGTAGAATGCAAGAAAGAATATTTTAACCACTTATTTACTTTTTCAAACAATAAATATTGGCTGATACGGAATGGCTATTATTGTTTACTGCTAATGATTATTTTAATAGCAGGGGTGTTCGATGGTGGTGAATTTATTTATTTTCAATTTTAATAAAGTAGCAACATGATTGAGGTATATAAAAAATTATCCATCAAAAAAGGGTATCAATACCTATTGCTTAAAATAGCTGCTTTTTTACTATTGGCTTTCATTACTGATTTTATATCTGGAAGCATACTTCGTTCCTTTTATTTTAAACAAACATCTGGCTGGGAATATAGAACCAAATATTCGATAGATGGCACCAGGGCCGATGTTTTAATATTCGGGGCTTCAAGAGCACAACAACAATATAACCCACTTTATTTTGAAGAAAGACTGCATCAAAGTTGTTACAATGTTGGGCGTGATGGCGAACCTTTTTTTTATTATTATGCTGTTTTAAAAGCTGTATTAAAAAGGTACACTCCTAAAATAATTATCCTGGATATAGAAAACGGGGTTTTTAAAGAAAGCCAGGACAGTTATGACAGGATGTCCATTTTACTCCCTTTCTATAAAAGTCATCCCGAAATGCGTTCAATTATTGAACTAAGAAGCCCTTTTGAAAAATTAAAATTGCAGTCACAGATATACCCCTTTAATTCAATGCTGTTTAAAATAGCAATAGGCAATACAGAAATGAATAAAAAACGAAACCAGGATATAAAAGGATATGTTGAGTTAAGAAGAGTACTGGATGAACCAATAAGGACTGTTGATTTTTTAAAAAATAAATATGCTATTGACAGTAATAAGGTAAATTTTTACCGGTCTTTTATAAAAGATTGTAAACAGGCCAATGTAAAATTATATATTGTTTGTTCACCCTACTTTATTCATGCTGTTGGTACAGATATTTCTATGACAATAGCAAAAGAAATTGCAGGGGAAAACAATATTGATTTTGTGGACTTTGCTAAAGATGAAATATTTTTAAATAATTCAAAATTATTTGATGATACGGTTCATATAAATGTTGCCGGTTCTAAAATATTCTCCAATAAACTGATTGACACTATGATACTGAAAAATAAAATTTTTTAATAAATAAATTTTAATGTTTTTTTTAAAACAAAATGAATGTGTTAGAAAAATAAAAACTATAATGAATAGCAATTATTGATTTTCAATTTAGTTATAAAAATGCTTATTAAAAATATTGCTAAAAATTAAACCAATTCATAAAATTTAATATAAAATGATTTTTAATTCGTTTCACTTTTTATTTTTTTTTATAATTGTTACCACTTTATACTTTATACTGCCGCATAAGAAAAGATGGCTGCTGCTATTATTAAGCAGTTGCTACTTTTATATGGCATTTGTACCCATCTATATTTTAATTTTGGGCTTCACTATTGTAGTTGATTATTTTGCCGCAATTTTTATAGAAAATTCTGCAGGCAAACAACGCAGATTATTTCTGGTAGGCAGTTTAATTGCCAACATCGGAATACTTTGTTTTTTTAAATATTACAATTTTATAAACACGAATTTTTCTTTTTTATTACATGGTTTTGGGCTGTCAAATCCAATTCCATACTTATCTATCCTGTTACCAATCGGTCTTTCATTTCATACATTCCAGGCAATGAGTTATACCATAGAAGTATATCGGGGTAAACAAAAAACAGAACGGCATTTTGGGATATACGCTTTGTATGTGATGTTTTATCCGCAACTGGTTGCCGGGCCTATAGAAAGGCCACAGAATTTATTACATCAGTTCAGGGAGAAACATACATTCGATTCGGACAGGGTTTTTGAAGGCCTCAAAATTATAATCTGGGGATTATTTAAAAAGCTGGTGATTGCTGACAGGCTGGGTATTTATGTAAACGGGGCCTATAACAATGTAGCACAACAAAATGGCATGACTTTATTATTGGCCACTCTTTTTTTTTCCTTTCAGGTATATTGCGATTTTTCCGGTTATTCGGATATTGCTATCGGCACGGCCAGAGTAATGGGATTTAATTTAATGACCAATTTCAGGCGGCCTGTATTTGCAAAAACTACCGGTGAATTCTGGAAGCGGTGGCATATATCTTTATCAACCTGGTTTAAAGATTATTTATATTTCCCCATTGGTGGCAGTAAAGTTTCAGTGCCCCGGTGGTATTTTAATTTAATGGTGGTTTTTTTAATCAGCGGACTGTGGCATGGAGCCAATTGGACCTACATTATTTGGGGAGGCATAAATGGTTTTTACCTGGTATTTGCCATTATAACAAAAAAGTATAGCGACAAATTCAATAGTGTTACAGGTATTAATAAACTCCCCCGGTTATACCTCTTTTTTCAAATTAGTATAACTTTTTTATTGATAAGCTTTTCAAGAATATTTTTTAGAGCAAGAACAGTTAAAGATGCTGTAACTATTATTAAAAAGATACTGACTTTTAAAGGCTCTGTTTTTAATGATGGCAGTGCAATAATTATCTATTGTTTTGTGGCCATATTCTTTTTACTCACAGTAGAATTAAAAAAAGAATTTTACAAAGGATCGTTTACTTTATCGCACCATCAAAATTTTTGGGTACGCAATTCTTATTATTCATTTTTAATTATTCTCATAATATTACTGGGCGTTTTTGATGGAGGCCAGTTTATATATTTTCAATTTTAAAAGAGGGTATCTACATGATAAAAACAGGTAATCATTCTTTCAAAAATTTTTTATTAAAACTAGCTGCATGTTTTGCCCTGCTTTTTATTTTGGATATTGGTATAGGTAAGTTGCTGAAAAATTTTTATTTTAGGCAGCAGTCAGGGTACGATTTTTTAACTACTTATTCCATTGAAAAAACAAAAGCAGATATCCTTATTTTTGGCTCTTCAAGAGCTGTAAATATTTTCAATACTATTATATTCAGCGAGCGAACGGGCTTATCCTGTTTTAATGCCGGAAGATATGGGGAACCCATTTTTTATCATTATGCAGTGCTTAAGGCAGTTGTAAAACGATACACTCCTAAAATTATATTGCTAAGTTTTGATGCCGGTAATTTCAGTAATAACACTGATGCGTATGACCGGATAACAGTTCTTTTACCTTATTATAAGAATCACCCGGAAATACATTCAGTAGTAACTTTAAAAGGCCCTTACGAAAAGCTTAAATTGCTTTCAAATATTTATCCTTACAATTCGCTTTTATTGCCCATTATAAGCGGTAATTCTAACTATAGCAAGAAAAAATATATTACTGATAATGGATTTATCCCAATAGAAAAAACTTTTGAAGGCCCGCTGCAAACATTTGATTATTCAAAAGAAAAAGATTTAGACAGCATCAAAATAAATGTGTACAAATCTTTTATAGAGGAATGTATCAGGCAACATATCCAATTGTACATCGTATGCCCTCCATACATGATAAACCCAATTGGAACAGATCACTCTATTGCTGAAGCAAAAGAAATTGCACAGCAATACAATATAAAATTTCTTGATTATTCCAGGGATACTTTTTTTACGAGTAAACCGCAGTTATTTGCAGATTTCAGGCATTTAAATGTAAATGGTGTTGAGCTATTTTCAAATAGTGTAATAAAGAAGTTAGAAAGTCTCCGGTAAAATAAGTGCAAGAAAAACAGGTAAAGATTTTGTTATTGGTTTTCTATAAACAACCGTTTAACTGTTTCTAAAAAACAAATAGGCCAACAAGTTTTTAGTTTACACTGCCAAATCACAAAAGTTATATCTTTTGAATTAATATTGAAAAGTGTTGGTAAAAATAATTGAATGTTTATTGTTATTGTCAAAAAAAGTGGCAATCAAAAAAAAGCCATGCCCCAACGGGCCGGCTCTAATATAATTTCAATTTGTTTTTTCCAGGTTTTAAATATCAGCTCAATAATTCTTTTTTTACAAATATTCCATCTACCTGTAATAATTGACCCGTAGTATTATCTGAAAAGCCATTCTCCAATGATACCAAATGAAAGCCTTCTTTATCAATATGATTGATCATTTCAATAAATAACATTTCGTTTTCGTATAATGGTACGATAGACATTTCAATTTGAATTACCTTGATATTTTTTAAGGATTCGGTTGCTCCATCAATTACATTTTTTTCGTACCCCTGGGTATCAATTTTTATCATTACCCTATCGTCTTTTTTACATAATGTATTGTAAACTGAGTCAAGGGTTTTAATTTCTATTTCTTCTTGTGTTGTGTATTTGGATTCTGGTTCAGTATTACTATGTTTTGGAAGCATATTTAAAATGGAACTGCTGGCAGAATTACCTGAAACATTAATCACACTTTTAAAATTTTCATTTCCTAAGGCGTAATTCTGAACTACCCAATTATTGTCATTTAATGATGTATTTTTTAAAACACTGAAAGCACTTTTTAAAGGTTCGAATGATATGATTTTTTTAGTAAAACCTATTTCTCTCATATTGATTGCATATTGTCCAACGTTTGCCCCTATGTCAAATAAAGTGTCAATATCGAAATGGTTAATTAATTTAATTCGCCTTTCAAGATCATAGTCAGGATATTTTGTTATTTGAAAACCATTTTTTCTTAATATTTTCCTGATAAGTTTTTTCATTTTATTCTTTTAGGTGTGTTTTAAATTTTCTTTATCCTTTGTTTACAATTAATTCGACAATGTACAATAAAAAATTAATTATAAAATTATTAAGCAGGATGTTTCAAAAAAGAAAAATTATATTTTTTTATAACCGTATGTCTTTTTCTCTCTCAAATATTATATCGCCGCCTGTCCTGTTACTTTTACAATTCAGCGATAGAGCTTATGTGTAAAATGGTGAAATAAAAATAAATTTTTAGGGTTGGCATACTGCTCATGTTGCCATATTATTAATGTTCACTTAATAAAATCCTGGTCATAGTTTGATCGCTGCTAAAAAGTTTTGCAAAATAAACACCAGTTTTTAAAGTAGGGATTTTTTTATCAATGGCATTGAAACCTTTTTGAAGGTGTAATGGCTCTTTAAAGATTATTCTTCCGTTTACATCTGCCACTACAAGATGTGTTATTTGCTGATAATTGCTATTTATGATTGTTTTTATATTTGCACTACTAGCAGAAAGAACGATATTTAATAAAGTTAATGAGGGCGCATTTTTTACAGACATGGAAACAGTTTTACTATAATCTATTGAGCCATCTTTATCTATCATCACCAGCCTGTAATAACTGATTCCCTGTAAAGGAAAATTATCTGCAAAATTATAATTGCTTTGAATATTATAAAGGTTATTCGAATTTAGCTGACCAATATTTTCAAAGCTTTGCCCATCACTGCTTCTTTCAATGTTATAATGGCTAACATTGATTTCGGAGGCTACCTGCCATTCCAAAGTTATTTTGTCATTACTATTTTTACCCGAAAAATCAATTAATGTTACAGGTAAAATACCTGTTTGAGTAACATTAACGGTGGCTAATGCAGAGTCTCCTGTACTGTTAATTACTTTAAGCTGAAAAGTATATATTCCAACACTTAAATTATTGATTGATGTACTGGGATTATTTGGATTGGCAATGGTAAACTGAGCCGGCCCGGAAATTTTTTGCCAGCTATATTGAGTTATAGATCCGGAAGCACTCCCTTTTAATACTGTAGAATTGGTGGGTAATACAAGTGTAATATCAGTGCCTGCATCGGCTTTCAGGTTTGATTGTAAATTTCCTGTTTTTATCAAAATGATAGATGTATATGGTTGTAAGGAAATTGAACCGGTGTTATATATGGCACTGTCAACCCCTATGTAACTTGAATCCAAAATGATGGTTTTAACTGTGTTGGTAGCATTGTATTCAAAACGTTGTGTTGTTATTGTATTTGCTGGTACTACCAAAGAATGTACATCCAGACCGGTATAAGATTTCCATGCTGATAAATTTACTGGTGAAGGGAAAGTAAAACTGCCACCAATAGTTGGGGCATAGTACCACGAAAATGGGGTAGCATAGGGCATGTTATAGTAATTGCTATCCACTGCACCCAATTGTTGTAACGATTGTTGTATTGTACTTACTACAGGAATATTTGTGCCATTTAAACCATTATGGGTATGTAGTACTATTGACTGGGCGGGAGTTGTATTAAAAATAATATTTTTCTTAAAGACAAAATTGAATATGCTGTCAGTGTATTGCCTGCCGACGTACCATCCATTTGCATTATATACCGTGTTATTTTTAACGGTGATCGTTTTAGGCGAATTGAAAAATAACCCAAATCCTGTGCCATTTACATTGGCAATGGTGTTATTAAATATTTGTATCCCACCTTGCCCCCCATCCATGTATATACCATGTGTATCGGTAAACTCACCACTACCAGTACGGGATTCCATCCCGTTAAGGATAATATTATTTTTAATGGTGCTGTTTGAATTAGGGTAATTATAGGCATAGATACCGCCCCCATCATTTCTGTTTGCACAATAATGGTTTATAAAATTGCTATCAACTGCTATTGCATTTCCACCGAAATGGATACCTATATATCCGGTACTGTCAATGCTGTTTTTACGCACCGTTCCATTACCCGCAGACTCTAAGTAAATGGCATTACAATCAGCAGGGTCGTAAAAGCTACTCATGCCTTGAAACATCCCCGTATTTTTTATCACATTATTAGAGATGATTACATTGTTTGCAGGCGCCCGAACATCTATTGCCCCACACATTGAATTTGTTATTGTATTATTATCTATCAAAGTGTTGAAACTATACCAGCCAAATATTCCTTTTGCACCACTATTATTGATAGTACAATTGGTAATAGTCCTGTTGCTACCATCTATAAAAAATACGGCTGCCAGATTAGCTCCTTCAAAATCGAGACCGTTTACTGTGATGTAACTTTTATTGTTAAGATTAATCAAGGTATCTAATGTGCTTACCTTAATAGTATAGGAGGCTGGATTAGTTGCACCAAAATACATCTTCATAACTTTTGCGGATGGATCAAAATACCATTCTCCCAATTTATCCAATGTCCTTACATCCCTTTGGATAAATAAACCAAACCCTGTGTTGGGGGGAGTCATAGGAGATGGAGAGTTTGCATTACGGGGATTAATAGTTTCAAAACTTCTTGCATAAGTGATAGTCCCTCCTGATTGAGAACTAATCAAATTTCGTTCTACCACATATCCATTTTTCCTCGCTACCACTTCTGCACCACTCCAGTTGGTACCACTTAAGGCAGCACAGGTATATTGTGTGTTGCCGGTAAAAAGATCATCTTCTAAATAGCCTGCATTAGCCGCATCAGCATTAGGATAACGCCCTACTTCCTGAGGTATATCATTAATAGTAACCATATTTACGGTATTTTTAACTGTAGGTGCAGCAACCTGATATACACCTCCTCCAATAGAAGTCCAGGAAGATAATGTGGAAAAACCCGTAATTACAGGCTTTGCACCATTGCCATATGAACTGATTATAATTGGAAGGGCACTTGTTCCTGATTTACCAATGATTATGGAACCATAAAAAGTTTCACCACTTTTAAAAAATATGGAATCTCCTGCAGCAATTATACCGAAGGAGGCATTCAATTTAGAAATAGTTTGCCAGGGCGTTGTAGATGTTAATCCAGTATTGGTATCAAGGCCTTTTGCAGAGATGTAATAATTTTTTGCCTCGGAACTGCTGGTGTATAGTACTAATAATAAAAGTAATAGTTGTTTCATAGTTTTCAGGGATAAGAGGATTAAGAATTAAAAAGGCTAACGGCCAAGAATTCAACAGGTCTGATTATAAACTTTTTAAATTGATAAATATTTCTGCTATAATTAATTAAAAACTCATTTTAATAAGATTTATAACTTCAATACCGTATAGGTTTTGCCACATTATTTAAGTTTTAAAAATTGCGGGTAAGCATAAATTGTAATTGGGCAGATTTTGTTTTCCTGAAATAACAGGAAGGTCAGGGGTGTCAAATTAATTTTCATAGTTTTCAAATTGAGGTAATTAATAAATTTATACAAAACCATAAAACAGTATTGCATAATTCATTCTTTAGAGTAATATCAGGGATTAACTGATGACTTATAATTAGTCTATAGGAAAACAAAAAAGAAACCGGATTATTATATACAGAATGGTATTTCTTTAAAGATTGAGTAGAAGCCAGTATAAATTGCGGTAATTACGCATAAGAATTATTATAAAAATACGCGTTTTTAAGGTATATATTTAGTCGTCCCTCAAAAAGTAGTTTTAAATTTTGGGGCAATAAAATTCTAAGCGGCTTCTATTACATTCGTATTATCATCAATGATGTCATGAAGATATTAAGGCATAACCAATAGCCGGTTTCAGTTTTCAAACTGGATATGTAATTACAGAGGTTGATGATCTTACACAACTATCTTCATATTTAATGGCCGTAAGAACTTAATGCAAATGATTGGAGACAGCATGCTAACTAGCCAGATAAAGGCAACAACATTTGTTACAACAAATGGTAAAGAAATGTACATTTAGTATCAAATCGGGAAACAAAAACTTTATCATCTCTTCTCATACTTTAATTGCGAAAGACATCCTGCATAGGCATTAGGTAAAATCACACACTAGAAGTAACGGTGAGTTTACTGGCACTGGCCATACACTGCTACTAAATCTGCCTTACTATTAGCTAAAATGCGCTCCAGTAAAAGCTTTTCTTCTCCGCTTCCTATAATAAATGGCTCTTCCACTACAAATTATTTTGAGCCAAAAGTGCAAAATTTATTGAGTTTTGGCTCAGGATTAATACAGCTGGGGTGCGCTTACCCTTTCGCTTAGGGTTAGCACAAACTGGCTTTTTAATCAGGGGAAGGGTACACATATCAAGGCTTCCCTGCAAAAGATCAGGTAATAAGATATGGGGTTTATGCAATTTTTTGTGTTACCAGTTTTTTATCTTACCGGAACTTGTTAAAGCAAAAATACTGTCGTGTCAGTGAATGTTCCTTCAAGGTAAATTTCAGCATGCCGAAACATTCTGCAAACAGTATCATCTTTTTAGAGGGATAAGTAGTTGTGCTACAATGAGCATACGCCACAGGGGGATGAGGAAAATAATTTATAGGTTACAAATACAAATAATAGTCTTTCAATAAGCAGATAAATTCATCCGTGTAATTTCCTGCTTCATTTTTTATAACCAATTCTTTTGTTGTTGAAGTTGTTTTAATTTTCGATAAAAATAAAATGCTTCTAAAATAAGGATGTTGTAAAGTATGGCGCAACAATATTTTTTGTTGTAAATAAAATGCAAGGCCAGCAACCTCTTCAATAAAATCATCTGTCCTGTGGTAAGGTAATAAAACAACAAACAACCCATCGCTTTTTAAGTGACTGTTAGTTGCTTTTACTAATTGTTGTAAGGTTAAGGTGGTAGCATGTTTTGCCACATTTTTCTTTTCATCTGCTGATTTTAAATCGCCCTCAAAAAACGGTGGATTACAAATGATGGCATCATATTTTTTGCCTGGGTTATAATGATGTATATCGGTATTGTAAACAGATAGTTTGTCTTTAAAAGACGATGCTTTAAAATTGATTGATGACTGGTCGTAAGCAGCAATATCAATTTCTACCGCATCAATAAAAGCGGTTGTTTTTTGTGCCAGCATTAGGCTTAGTAAACCGGTTCCTGCACCAATATCCAGATAGTAAGCTACGCCTTCGGTAGCTTGTAATTCTTTATCGGCAAGCACTTCAGCAACAGCTGCACCAAAAATGCAGGAATCTGTGCTCACCTTCATGGCACAAAAATGCTGGTGAACAGTAAATTTTTTAAATTGAAAAAAAGTATTCGCCAAAGCTTTATACAGATTGAAACAGGTGAATTTTTAAATCCCATTTGATTAATGAATGATGATCATCTAAGCAGTAAAACCTACTCTCGCCGAAGGGGTTACGCTCAACGGGGCAAAGTCGTTTTCCAAAAATTTGTAGTACCCCGTAATAGCGATCATGGCAGCATTATCGGTACAATATTCAAAGGCGGGAATAAAAGTTTTCCAGCCCAGTTTGTCACCCGTTTCTTTTAATGCTTTGCGCAAACCACTGTTGGCGCTTACGCCGCCTGCTATGCAAATATTGGTAATGCCGGTTTCTTTGGCCGCCTTCTTTAATTTATTTAATAAAATGCTTACTATCCGGTATTGAACAGAGGCACAGATATCAGAAAGGTTTTCGTCAATAAATTTTTTCTTTTCTTCAGCCGTTGCGGTAAAGGCTTCTTTAAAAACATTGCTGGTGCCTGCATTTTGTAAAAAATATAAGATAGAAGTTTTCAATCCGCTAAAACTAAAATTCAATCCCTGTATTTGTGGTTCAGGAAAGGCAAAGCGTTTAGCGTTACCGTTAGCAGCATATTGGTCTATCAAAGGCCCACCGGGATAGGGCAGCCCTAATAATTTAGCTGTCTTATCAAATGCTTCACCGGCAGCATCATCAATGGTTTCGCCAATCACTTTCATTTTGGCTGGTGCTTCACATAACACAATTTGTGTGTGGCCGCCACTAACTGTCAAACATAAAAAAGGGAAAGCTGGTTTTTCTACCGGAATCAAATTAGCCAGCACATGTGCCTGCATGTGGTGAACTGCAATCAGCGGCTTATCTAATGCAAGGGCGATAGATTTGGCAAACTGTGCCCCCACCAGTAAGGAACCAATTAAGCCCGGAGACTGTGTAAAGGCAATAGCGTCTATGGATGACAGTGAGCAACCAGCCATTTTTAATGCGGCATCCACTACGGGTACAATGTTTTGTAAATGCGCCCTGCTGGCCAGTTCCGGCACCACGCCACCATATTTTTCATGTACCTTTTGGTTGGCGACACAATTGGATAGTATCCGCCCGTCTGTACATACAGATGCAGCAGTGTCATCGCAGGAAGATTCTATTGCTAAGATGGTAACAGCCATAATTAGCTCAAAGATACCCGTTCCATTAAAGAGTGTAATACATTCAGGAAAACAATTTGGTCTATACAAAAATACCCGTCACCTTCATGCCGTTCAATCTATATTTGTGATTGGTGAAAAATAGGTTTCAATTTTTTTTTTAAGATTATCAATATAATAAAATAATGCAACCCTCTTCTTTAAAAATCGGCTTATTTGCTATTGGTCTTGAAGCTTACTGGGCTCAGTTTGATGGCTTAAAAGCCAGGCTGGATGGATACCTAAGCGAGGTTCATCAAAAGATTTTGGCCCTGCACCCGCAGGTGGTAAACGCCGGTTTGGCAGACACTATTGACAAGGCTTTTGAAGCAGGAAAAATATTCCGGCAGCAGGATGTGGATATTATTTTTCTGTATGTTTCTACCTATGCCTTATCGTCCATGGTATTGCCGGTGGTGCAGCATGCTAAAGTGCCGGTAATCATTTTAAACCTGGCACCTGAAGCTGCTATTGATTATGTTACTTTCAATGCCCATACAGACCGCACTAAAATGACAGGGGAGTGGCTGGCATTTTGTTCTGCCTGCCCGGTGCCTGAAATTGCCAACGTGTTTAACCGTGTAGGTATACAATTTCACCAGGTTACCGGCATGTTGCATAATGATGTGGCATGCTGGGATGAAATAACCGAATGGGTGCAGGCGGCAAAAGTTGTCAGCATCATGCGGTTTAACCGTATGGGCTGTATGGGCCATTATTACAGCGGTATGCTGGATATTTATACCGATCTGACGCAGCAATATAAATACTTTGGTGGCCACATTGAATTGCTTGAAGTGGAGCAACTGGCGGCCCTGTGCAGGCAGGTAACGGCTGCGGAAATAAAAGAAAAACTTGCTGTTTTTTACAACAACTTTGATGTGCAGCCCGATTGTGTTGCGGCCGATCTTGAAAAAGCTGCCATTACTTCTGTAGCGCTCGACCGGCTGGTGCACAAACACCAGTTAGGGTCCATGGCCTACTATTACCAGGGCACTGGCAACCCCGAAAATGAAGCCGCCATCAGCTCTATTATTTTGGGAAATTCTTTACTAACGGCAAAGGGTATACCTGTGGCGGGCGAGTACGAAATAAAAAATGCGCAAGCCATGAAAATTATGGACAGCTTTGGAGCTGGTGGGTCCTTCACTGAATATTATGCCATAGATTTTACAGATGATGTGGTGCTGATGGGGCATGACGGCCCGGGCCATCTTGCCATTGCAGAAGGCAAAACCAAAGTGCGGCCATTAAAAGTTTTTCATGGCAAAGTGGGCGGCGGTTTATCTGTAGAAATGTCTGTAAAAAACGGACCGGTAACATTACTTTCAGTAGTTGAAAAAAAGGCCGGAGGGCTGCTATTGCTGGTGGCAGAAGCAGCATGCGTACCCGGCCCCATATTGCAAATAGGCAACACTAACAGCCGCTACCAATTCCCCATAGGTGCAAGACGTTTTGTAAATGACTGGAACAATCATGGCCCTGCACACCACTGTGCTGTTGGTATAGGGCATATTAGTTCAAAAATTAAAAAGCTGGGTCTGTTGTTGGGTATGGAAGTTATTCAGGTGTGTTGAAGGCCCTGGCTGATCCCTTACCGCAGGCCTTCTATAAAAATACTTTTGATAAAATTTTTAACTTATGCGGTGAAAATTACAACGCAGCATTCTTGGCCTTAAGCTTTAATTTTTTCATGATTGTTTTTCATTCTTGTCCGGTAAAAATATGCAATAAAATAGCTGTACCCTTTACAGGACAAGAGTTTTATCGAAAAAAAACCGTGTACAAAAAATGGGGTAGCTTGCATAGGTTATTTTATGGGCTAAATGCCAAGGGGGTATTATTATTTTTTCTCCATGCTTTGTAAGTGTCTTTTATAAATTCAAATAAGGCTACATAGCTCATTAGATGCAGGCGGATAAGGGTGATCATGTTAGCAAATGATTTTTTGGTAGCAGATTTTTTTCTGATGACTACCATTAGCAATTGTGCTATCAGCACACAATACACTTGCATTTTAATTGCGTTTTCGCTATTACCCCAAAAGTACCTCAATGGAAAATTTTGCTTTATTTGTTTGAACAATAGCTCAATCATCCAGCGGCATTTGTATATCAATG
>JANYFT010000146.1 GCA_025359625.1 Ferruginibacter sp. | reverse complement strand
CGTACATCGCCTAGCAACAAAACTTCTATAATACTAAAATGCGCTAGCAAACCTTCGGGTAAAATATGGCTTAGTATATCTTGTTCCAATCCTTTTTTAAACAAATTTATACCTTGCTCCCCAATAAATAAAACTGAGCCGTTTAAAGGCAAAGAAATGGTCAAAACAAGAAAGCAAAAAATTAAAGTTCATTTGTTATTAAATATTGTTTCCTTAATTCACTGCTTGCATTTGCAAATAATCGCCTTTATATTCCAACGGCGTTTTTGTTGTGATGATTTTAAACTGGTGGTTAAAGTGCGATATGTTATTGTAGCCGCACTCATAACATACTTCCGAAACATTTTTTTCATCGTCTACCAATAGCCTGCAAGCGTAGCCAATTCGCACTTCCATCAAAAACTGGATATAGGTTTTGTTGGTCTTGTTTTTAAAGTAGCGGCAAAAAGACTGCGTGGTCATGTTTAAAAGTGCGGCCACTTGGTTGAGTGTAATTTTTTCGTTGTAATGATTAAACGTGTGTTCAAAAACCAATTTTATTTTATCCCTGTTGGCATCTCCAGGTGATTGCATAAATCCCGGGGAAGACAGCGGAACATACTCTTTACTTTCTGCAATTTCTTCCAGTATAGATAGCAGGCTGATAATCTTTTTTCCGGGTGTAGCCGCCAGCATTTTTTCAATGGTTGCCGGTAAACTGATTTTCGTTTTACCCGTTAATTGCAATCCACAGTTGCAATAAGATAAAAGATTTTTTATGGCTTTTATTTCCGGAATATTTAAAAAGTTGCTGCCAAAAATACCTGGCACAAATTTTACGCAAATTGTTTCCCCTGCTGCTTTTCCCTTCCGGGTAAGATAATTGTATTCGTGCCGGAAACAGTGTGGCAAATTAGGGCCAATCAATACCAGGTCACCATTTTTAAAATGGCCAATATGGTCACCAATTAACCAGGTGCCCGAACTTCGCCTGATAAATAGCAATTCAATTTCCGGGTGATAATGCCAGTTGTTCAACATACTGGATCCAACATCTTTTCTTACTAAAAAAGAAGATTGCGGTGTAGCGGTAATCTGGCGTAAAGCTGGCTTCATGCTTTAAAAATATCCAACTAAGGTAAGGTAATATAGTATCAGTTTTTGAAAAAAAAAGGATACAATAAGTTGAAGGTTACAACTATGTTTACATTTGGAAAGAGGTGTTGAATGAAGGCCAAGAGGTGCAAGAGCTAACAACAACGATTGCCATCATGAAAAATGTACCAGATCTTTTAATTGATTTTTCTTTTAAAATTTTTATAGTATTTACGCATCCATGCACAACATAACAAATATTGCATGTTGATGTTTTTTGGAGAGAGACTGAATGAAAAATATTGCATGCCTGTAAGCGTCCGCATTTACTTTTAGCAGTAGCAGTTGGAGTTGTTTATGCAGACGACCGGGCATGCTTTAGTATTGGAAGAAGTATATTTGAAAGGGAAATAAAAAAATGACAATTATATGAAAAACTATTTTCGGTTTTTGGTGGTATTTATTATAGCCTTTGTAATGAGTCAGCAAATGCAGGCGCAGGAAAGATACCAGGCCACCTGGGAATCATTAAAAAAATACAATACTCCTGATTGGTTCAGGGATGCCAAGTTTGGAATCTTCATTCACTGGGGCGTTTATTCAGTGCCGGCTTATGGTTCCGAATGGTATCCAAGGCAAATGTACCAGCAAGGCTCAGATGAATTTAAACATCATATAGCGAGCTACGGTCCTCAAACTAAATTTGGATACAAAGATTTCATCCCGATGTTTAAAGCAGAAAAGTTTAATCCTGAGCAATGGGTGGCGCTGTTTAAAAAGGCAGGTGCAAAATATGTGGTACCTGTGGCAGAACATCATGATGGGTTTGCTATGTATAAAACGGCACTCTCTAAATGGAATGCTTTTGAAATGGGGCCCAAACGGGATGTGATAGGGGAACTGGCTGCCGAGATAAAAAAGCAGGGATTGGTGTTTGGACTGTCTTCTCACCGGATAGAGCATTGGTTTTTTATGAATGGCGGACGCAAATTTGAGTCGGATATACTGGATGACAAGAACAATGATTTTTATGGCCCTGCAAGAGAAGAAAGTGAAACACCAACACCTGAATATATGAATGACTGGTTGCTGCGCAACACAGAACTGATCAACAAATATCAGCCACAATTATTCTGGTTCGACTGGTGGATTGAACAGCCTGCAATGGATCCCTACAGAAAATCATTTGCCGCATCTTATTATAATAAAGGGCTTGAATGGAACAAGGGCGTGGTAGTAAATTATAAAAATGTAGCTTATCCCGATGGCACTGCGGTGCTTGACCTGGAACGTGGTAAGTTGGCTGGCATAAAGCAAATGCCCTGGCAAACAGATGATGCTATTGGAAACAAATCGTGGGGATATGCTGCCGGTAATACGTTTAAAGATGCTAAATATGTAATCACTAATCTGATAGATATTGTAAGTAAAAATGGTAACCTGTTATTGAACATAGGCCCACGGGCTGATGGCACCATCACTGATGAAGAAACACAAACTTTATTGGGCGCCGGTAAATGGCTGGAGGTGAATGGAGAAGCCATTTATGGAACACGCCCATGGAAGATATTTGGCGAAGGGCCTACCGAATCAGCCAGCGGAAGTTTTGTGGATCAGAAAAAACCTTTTACCGCACAGGATATCCGTTTTACAACAAAGGGAGATGCCTTGTATGCTATAGCGCTTGGTTTACCTGCGGCCAATACATCAATAAAATTATTGGGTATCAAATCTGGTAACGGCACCATTGCGGGAGTTGAGTTGGTAGGTGCTGCTGAGAAATTATCCTGGTCGCAACAGTCAGATGCATTGGTAATAAAACCAGTTAAAAACTATCCATCAGAAAATGCGGTGGTGTATAAAATAAGTTTTAAAAAGTAAGAAGAGTTAATGGAAGCATTGATATGTACAAAGCCGGGAACATTTGAATACAACAATATTGCAGCACCTGTTTTACAAGCAAGGCATGCCATTTTACAAATTAAACGCATTGGTATTTGCGGTACTGATCTGCATGCTTACAGAGGCACACAACCTTACTTTACTTATCCAAGAATATTGGGGCATGAACTGGCAGCCGATTTAATTGAAGCCGATGGTGCTGATAGTTTTATTCCCGGCGAAGCCGTCACCATCATTCCTTATTTTAATTGTGGAAAATGCATTGCTTGTAGAAATGGCAAGCCCAATTGCTGCACCGGTATTAAAGTGTGTGGTGTACATATTGATGGCGGAATGGTTGACCGTCTTTTAGTGCCCACTTACGCATTGGTAAAAAGCAATGGGTTAAATTATGATGAACTGGCCCTGGTAGAGCCACTCGCTATTGGTGCACATGGTGTGAGCAGGGCCAATATTCAAAAGGATGAATTTGTATTGGTGATCGGTGCAGGGCCCATTGGTTTGGGTACCATGGAATTTGCAAGAATTGCCGGTGCCAAAGTAATTGCACTGGACATTAATGATAGCCGATTACAATTTTGTAAAGATCGGTTGAAAGTAGACTATACCATTAATGCATTAACAGAAAATGTGTTGGAAAAGCTAAAGGAAATTACCAGCAACGATATGCCCACCGTGGTGATTGATGCAACGGGCAATCAACAGGCCATCAATAATGCCTTGCAATACCTGGCGCATGGGGGAAGGTTTGTGTTGATAGGTTTACAAAAAGAAGCCATCAGTTTTAGCCATCCTGAATTCCACAAACGGGAATCCACTTTAATGAGCAGCCGCAACGCCACAAGAGAAGATTTTGAACAGGTAATTGATTCCATGAAAAAAGGATTGGTTACTCCAACCACCTACATCACCCACCGGGTAAATTTTAGTGGTGTAAAAGATGTTTTTGAAAGCTGGGTAAACACTTCAACAGGTGTAATAAAAGCAATGGTGGAAATGGACTGAGATCAGGAAATGCATTAAACAGAATAGACTGGATCTGCTATAGGCGCTGGAATGAGGCGTGGATTTTGTGGTTGGGTTTCCACTGCCGGCAGGTTAATGATATTCCATATTGAAAAGTTGCCGGATCGAAGATCCGTAACAATAGGGCAAAGGAGTGGACTCCTGCGCCGGATGGTTTAAAAGACGTTTTTGAAACATGATTAGATCCGGCAACCTGCGTAATAAAAGCGATGGTTAAAATGGACTGGGGTCAGAAATTGCATTAAGCAGAATAGACTGAGATCTCCAATTGCAATAAGATCTTTTTATATAATTCAAGCGTCTGAAAGCGGTTTTGTTATCTGGTCGTTCATACCAGCAATTAAACATTTTTTTTGTCAGCTATCAAGGCAGCGACCGTCATTGCAATGATAGGTGTCTTGCTGACTTTACCATACATTTCAGTCCTGATAATTTTTGTTGCTTCATAACTATCCATTTCCGGCAATTGAATACCCATCTGTATAATATCATTTCTTTTTAAAAAATGAAAGGTGGTATTACTGCTTGCCGAACAAGTATTACATAATTTTTACTATTTGCTTTAGTATCAACACACTTTTTAGGGGAGTTTGCCGTTATGTTTTGGACACCTAATTATTAAAACGTGTTACAACTTTTTTTAAGCTACTATATGTGTATTTCATTCTAAGCAAGTGAGGTATCATATTGCTGATAATGAGGACTTAAAACTGATATCCAATTCATGAAATTTTACCTCAGCTTTTTATTTGTATTATTATTTTCTTCCATTTTAAAAGCACAATGCCCGGTTATTGAAGGGGCGATGGTAAAAATATGCGGAGCAAATGAAGGCCTGAATGAGTTTGTTTTATTTACCACCACCAGTTCAGCTACGGCGGGGGATTATACTTTGTATTACGGAGATAACAGCACCCCGTCTTTGGGTTTGCCCGTTAGTATTTTGGCGGGTGTAAATGCTACCTTGCCAAACGGTACTGGTTCAATAACTACTACCAACGGATGTACCATTAACCAGGTAACTACTGCAGCAACTATGATACCCGTCAACAGCAGGGTACTTTTTATCCCTTCGGGTTTTGATGCCAATTATGATGTGAGTGCCATTTGCTCTTCGGGCAATGTGTACATAGTTTATATTGACGTTACTTCAGTTCCGTCAGTTTGGAATGCAGGCGGTGTGTTTGCAAACACGCCATCAGTTACATCTTACCTTCAGGTTACAAACACTGCGGCATTGTGTGCATCGGCCATACGCAGTTACGGTAATAACTGGGCATCCGATATCAACGGAAATTCAGTTTGGTGGGATGGCATTGGTAATGCAAACAATGTTAATAACGGCTGTTCAGTTATTACGCCACCGGTTACCATTTCAAGTTTTACCGCATCCTCTGTTTGTGCCGGAACTACTACCACTACTGCATCTTATACCACAACAGGCAATCCTGATAAATATACTTTACTCTGGGATGCCACTGCAAGAGCTGCAGGGTTTTTGGATGTGACCAATGCATCGTTAACCCCCTCTCCGCTTACCGTGGCCGTGCCGCCGGGTGCGGCTGCCGCCACCTACACTGCAAGTTTAATTGTAAAGAATGGGGTGTCGGGAATTAGCAGTGTGGCCCAAAATATTTCGTTAACTATCGACCCGAAAGTAACCCCTTTGTTTACTGCCCTTGCAGCCATTTGCAGTAACGATGCACCTCCTGTTTTACCAAATACCTCCACCAATAATATTTCGGGAACCTGGAGCCCGGCTACAGTAAGCAATACGCTTTCGGGTACTTATACTTTTACCCCTGCAGCTGGATTGTGTGCAACAGGAACGTCATTGTCTGTAACCGTACTACCTTTGCCCAGTGCTTCTATTATCGGCACAACAACTATCTGTTCCGGCACAAGTGCCAACATTATTTTTAACGGTACGCCCAATGCCACCGTTACCTACAATATTAATGGTGGAGCAAATCAAACTATAGCCTTAAATTTTTTCGGTTTTCAAATTATCAGTACCGGGAATTTATCTGCAACTGCTATTTATAATTTAGTAAGCATTGCCACCGCATCCTGTTCTCAACTCCAGACTGGTTCTGCAACCATAACCGTTTTAGCACCCGTTGCCGGTTTATCTGCAGGCAGTGCGGCTGTATGTGCCGGCACAGGTACCAACATCATTTTTAGTGGTACACCCAACGCCATAGTTACTTACAATATCAATGGAGCTGCCAGCCAAACAATAGCACTGGATGCAGCCGGCGGCGCCACAATCGCCACAGGAAATATTACAGCTGCTACAACTTATAATTTGGAGAGTGTAGCCAGCACGGGAACACTTACCTGTTCGCAACCAGCGACAGGTGCGGCAACTATAACAGTCATTGCTTCACCAACCGTTGCCATTAGCGGATCAACAACTATATGTTCGGGTACCACAAGCAATATTATTTTTAATGGCACACCCGGTGCAATAGTTACTTACAATGTAAACGGAGGAGTTAACCAAACTGTAGCATTGGATGCAGCAGGTATGGTAACAGTTGCTACAGGAAACCTTATAATTGCCACAACCTATAATTTGGTGAGTGTTGCCACTGCCGGAACACCTGTATGTTCACAGCCTGCAATTGGATCGGCGATAGTTTCAATTAATGCTTTACCAATTGCCTCCATAAATGGTACAATTTCTATTTGCAGTGGCACAGCAACCAATATTGTTTTTAATGGTACAGCTAATGCAAGTGTTACCTATAATATTAATGGAGGAACAAGTCAAAACATTCAACTGGATATAGCAGGAGTTGCTATTGTTAATACCGGCAACTTATTAGCAACAACACAATATAATTTAGTGAGCGTTACCAGCATGGGAATACCTGCTTGCAGCCAAAACATAACAGGCCAGGTAATTGTAACGGTAAAGCCTATAACGGCTACACCAACAGTTACCAATTCAGTTACACTTTGCCAGAATGAAATTGCCACTCCGCTAACTGCAACCGGAAATAATTTATTATGGTATACTTTGCCAGCGGGTGGGGCAGGTGTTTCTATAGCTCCAATCCCCCTAACAACAGTTGGTGCCCTTACTGATTATTATGTTACCCAAACAATCAATTCATGCGAAAGTCAGCGTGTATCCATAACTGTTACCGTAAATCCTGAACCAGTTATTCCGTCGGTTCCAATGATTGCAATTTACCGATGTGGCCCCGGCCCGGTAACTTTAAAAGCCACTGCCCCCGGTATGGTTAAATGGTATTCAGATGCGGCGCTAACACAGTTTATTTTGGCAGGCACTTCCTACTCGCCTTCTATAAATGCCACCACCACTTTTTATGTAAACAATACAGAGGGCAATTGTGTAAGCCCCGTGAGGAGCATAACAGCCATCGTTTTTCCATCAGTAACACAGGTAACCGGGTTTAGCTATAGTCCTTCTGTTGTGTGTGCCGGAAGTGCAAAGCCTGTCCCTGTTCCTATTTCCGGTTTTATTCTGGGTGGAGTATATTCATCCACTGCAGGTTTATCATTTAACAGCATTACAGGTGTAATCAATCCTTCTTTAAGTACCCCTGGTACCTATGTGGTAAAATATACTTTGGGTGCAGCCATTTGTGCTGCAGCAGGCAGCAGTACCACCACCATCACCATTACTAAAAGCACAATACCTGTAACAGCCTTTTTTTATCCATCACCTGTTTGCACAAGTGCGGTTAATCCTTCACCAGTGCCATCGGCAGGCTTTATTAACGGCGGTTCATTTTCATCCGCAACAGGGTTATCTATCAACGCAGCAACAGGTGCCATTGATTTAAAATCAAGTATTGCAGGTACTTATACTGTTACCTACACCCTTGCTGCAACCGCCTGCACAACAAGTGGAAGCAGCAATGCTGATATAACGATTAATGCAGCCCAGCCTGCAACAGGTACAAATGGAGTTCAACGTTGTGGTAACGGAGTAGTAATATTAAATGCCAGCGGCACAGGTACTGTAAAATGGTATTCGGATGCCGGGCTAACAAATTTCTTATTGCAGGGCAATTCCTATTCGCCCACCATTAATGCCACCACCACTTTTTATGTAACCAATACTGCTGGTAATTGTATAAGTTCTGTTACCAACATAACAGCAACAGTTTTACCAATAATAACACCTGTAACCAACTTTAATTACAACCCTTCTACGGTGTGTGCAGGCAGTACAAATATGGTAACCATTCCTGCCGCTGGTTTTGCACAGGGTGGGATATACTCCTCGGCAACAGGTTTATCATTAAATAATAGTACGGGAGATATCAACCCTGCTACCAGTACGCCGGGTACTTATGTTGTAAAATATATTTTAAATGCTTCTGGTTGTGCGCTTGCAGGTAACAGTACCACTACCATTACCATTAGTAAAAACATTGCAACAGTAACAGCATTCTCTTATGCTTCCCCTGTTTGCAAGAGCGCAGCAAATCCCTCACCATTGCTATCGGCAGGATTTTCAACAGGAGGTTCTTTTTCATCCTCAACCGGTTTATCCATCAATGCCATAACGGGTGTTATTGATGTAGCAACAAGCATTGCCGGAACCTATACCATTACTTATGCTGTAACTGCAACACCCTGTACAACGGGAGGTAACAGTAAGGCTGATATTACCATTAGCGCACCTCCCACTTCTCCTGTTGCAAGCAACAGCCAGCGATGTGGCAATGGTGTTATTACTTTAAATGCTACCGGCACAGGAATAATAAAATGGTATGCAGATGCAGGGCTCACTAATTTATTATCACAAGGAAATACCTATGCGCCAACAATAAGTGCCACCACAAATTTTTATGTAACCAGTAATATTGCTAATTGTGTAAGCCCGGTTGCTAACATGACGGCAACCGTTATCCCAATGACCATTCAGGTAACTGATTTTAGTTACAGTCCTTCTACAGCATGTGCAGGCAGTGCAAACCCTGTCCCTATTCCTGTGGCTGGTTTTGTGCAGGGCGGTGTATATTCATCTGCTGGCGGTTTATCATTAAATAGTGCTACCGGAATAATAGATCCTTCAACAAGTACGCCGGGTACTTATGTCGTAAAATATTCTTTGCCAGCACCTGTTTGTACTTTTGCAGGTAATGATACAGCCACTATCATCATTAGTAAACCTGCTGCAACTGTTACTGCATTTTCTTATGCTTCGCCAGTTTGTACAAGTGGCGAAAATCCTTTGCCATTAAAAGCTACAGGTTTTACAACAGGGGGCATTTTTTCATCTGCAACAGGCTTATCCATTAATGCCACTACTGGCGGTATTGACTTAACTGCAAGTTCCGCTGGAAAATATACTGTAACCTACACCGTAACTGCCACACCGTGTACAACGGCCGGTAGCAGCAAAGCTGACATTACCATCAGCACATCCCTCGCCGCGCCAGTTACAAAAAGTAGCCAGCGATGTGGCAGCGGAGAGCTTACTTTAAATGCTACCAGTAGCAGTACCCTAAACTGGTATGATGGCCCCGGTTTAAAAACAATCATCGCAACCGGCCCTTCCTATATACCATTTGCAAATGCCACGACTGATTATTATGTTACTGCGGCAAGTGGAAATTGTGAAAGTGTAGCTTCACTTGTAACAGCTACTATATTACCCATTCCGGTAAAGCCAGACCTTGGTAAAAACAATACTTTATGCCCTGGTGATAAGCTTGTTTTGAAACCTGGTATTTATGACAATTACCTTTGGCAGGACAATTCAACCTCACCAATTTTTATGGTTTCATTAGCAGGGGAATATTCTTTATTGGTGAAGTCTGCTAATGGTTGTTCCAATGCTGCAAGCATTTCAATCACACTTTCTAATATTTGCGCAGATATTTTATTTCCCACGGCATTTAGCCCCAATGGGGACCAGTTGAATGATCACTTTGGCCCGCTGCCAGTGAGGAACTTAGCCTATGTAAAAAATTATACACTGCGTATTTTTAATCGCTTCGGACAGGTTGTTTTTAAGAGTACCAATCCGTATGAAAAATGGGATGGGATATATCTCGGTCAGCTATTTGATACCGGCAGTTTTATGTGGCAGGCAGAATATATTTACAATGATGGAAACACTAAATCGCAGAAGGGGTATGTTACTATTGTTCATTAATGGGTACAAATGTTTTGAAAGCTGAGTGGTATATTTAGTCTGTCGGTTTCTTGTAAAAGACGAGGTATAGACAAGAAAAAACAATACTAGAAAATAAATGGCAAAAAATAAAACCTGATTTCGGAAATCAGGCTTCACGAATAAACTTATATTTTTTTTAATTCTTTTTCTACTTTATTTCCTCAGCTCCTTTTTCAAAATTTTACCTGTTGCGCTCATGGGCAATGCATTTAAAAACTCAATATGGCGGGGATATTTATAAGCAGCAATATGCTCTTTTGTCCATGTTATTAAATCACTTGCAGAGATAGTGATGTTTTCTTTCAACACCACAAAGGCTTTCACTTCTTCTCCCATTTCGTTGTGCGGAATACCAATAACTGCTACCAGCGAAACTGCCTCATGTTGTATCATCACTTCCTCTACCTCCCTTGGATAAATATTTAAGCCACCCCTGATGATCATGTCCTTTGTTCTGTCAACAATGTAGTAAAATCCATCTTCATCTTTCATAGCAATATCGCCGGAATGCATCCATCCATTTTGTAAGGCCTTTGCTGTTTCTTCCGGTTTTTTATAATAGCCTTTCATTACATTGTGTCCCCTGTAAAGCAATTCGCCTTTTTCACCAACGGGTACTTCAACTCCATCTGTGTCTATTAGTTTTACGTCTACACCCCACACAGGTGTACCAACAGAATCTGGTTTTCTTCCAATTTCCAACTGGTTAAAAGTCACTACCGGAGAGCCTTCCGACATGCCATAACCTTCCATTACGGGAACGTTAAATCGTTTTTCAAAATCTTCCAATACTTTCACGGGTAAAGAAGCGCCTCCTGACAGGCATATTTTTAAATTTTTGGAAATGCTGTCATAATCAAATTTTGGATCAGTATAATTCAACAAACCCCAATACATGGTGGGCACACCGGCAAAAACCGTAACCCGGTGTTTTTGCATTAAGCACAATACCGTTGCTGCATCAAAACGGGGCAATAAAATGCTGGAACCACCTTTATAAATAATCGCATTCATCAACACTGTCATTCCAAAAATATGAAACAGGGGCAAAACGATAAGGGCAATATCCTCAGGTGTAGCATTCCGTAAGCCGCAGGATATAATGGCATTGAACATTAAATTGGAATGGGTGAGTTCTGCTCCTTTGGGGCGACCTGTGGTTCCTGATGTATAAATAATTACAGCGGTGTCTTCTGCACTGCTTTGGTACATTTCAAATGATGAAGATTGATCTTGCATAAGGTGATGCAAAGTTTCTGTGCCCGCAATTGACGAAGGCATTTCAGGCGAAGGCATGATCATAAAAAAATGTTTGCATGCTTCAACAGTATTACATGCTGCATAACCCATTTCCCCCATTGGCAAATCTGCAGTGCCTGTAAAGCAGCAGTAGGCTTTCGCTTCGCTGTCTTTCAGGTGATATTCAATTTCATCTTTTTTAAGTAAAACACTAAGTGGCACCACCACTGCCCCTGCTTTTAAAATACCGAAATATACAATGGGAAATGCAGGAATATTGAGGCAACTTAAAGCCACTTTATCACCAGGTTGAATGCCCTTAGCTTTTAAACCATTGGCAACCTTGTTGGCTGCTTCATTTATTTGCGCGTAAGAAAATGCCGAATCCATAAAAGTAAAGGCAGCCTTTGCGGGGTAACGTTGGGCACTGTCATGGAGAATGACTGAAAGGTTAAGCATAGTTAAATGTTTTTAATGACTAAGCTATTTGGTTATCGCACGAATTTTACTCCCGAATTACACGAATTAAGAAACAAACACAATTTTAAATTTGTGTAAAAAAATTAGTATGTCAATTTATGATCACCAATATTAGTATTCGTACACAACATAACCCCATGGCTCGATGTTCCATTTTTTATTGCTTAGGTTTTCTTTAACACCCATAAATATATTGTATGGTTTACCCATTAAAGTTTTGTCATTTATCGTGATGGCTTGTTCGGTTGCTGAAAGATTAAGAATGACCAATATTTTTTTGTCGGCCTTTTCTCTCACATACGCATACACTGCTTTATTATCTCCGGCATTAATTTTTTTAAAAGATGCATCTGGAGAAAGTGCGACATTTCTTTTACGCAGGTTCAACAAGGTCTTATAAAAATCAGCTCTTGCAAATTTGTGAAATTTCATTGGGTCTTTTTCAAAAAATTCAATTGCTCTTAATACAGGTTCTTCCTGGCCACTGTATACTAAGGGAACTGAATGTGCCATGGTTTGTGAAAATACTGCAAATGGCGCATGAACATTTCCGGGAAACACCCCATAGTCTGCTTTATTCCAGCTATTTTCATCGTGGTTGCTTGTAAAATACATTTGTATAGTATTGGCGGGATATAAACTACTATTTTTATTATTAATACTATCTAAAGCAAAAGCCGGCCTGTCACCTTTTGCAACCTGTATCATCATGTGAAACATTGTCCAGGGATAAACAGCATCGAAGCCACTTTCGGGCAGGTAAGCATTATCACCTTCAGCCAGCATAAAAACGTTTTTAATTTTCTTCAATTGCCCAATACATTTAATCCAGAATGCACCCGGTACATTCCAGGCAACATCACTGCTACAAACATTGATGGTTTTAGATGTGATGT
>JANYFT010000172.1 GCA_025359625.1 Ferruginibacter sp. | reverse complement strand
GCTCTTCCCCAAATCAGCAGTGCAACTTTATCTTACGAAATTCCCAATGGCAACAATGGAAATAATCCACCAGTTTATAAAATGGGTGAAGATTCCTCTAAAGCCATCTCCATGCAATTATTGATAACCGATCAACATTATTTAACTACTTATCAGATACCCTTAAAGGCAGGTGAATTTTTGAGTGATGCAGGAAATGATTCAGGCAAAATTGTGCTGAATGAAAAGGCAGTTGAAACACTGGGCTGGAAAAATGCAGCAGATGCAATAGGCCAGCAGGTAAGGATTCCCGGCGACCCAACTGTTTTCACCATTAAAGGTGTAACCAACGATTTTCATTTTGGTTCCATGCAGCAAACTATTGCACCGATACTTTTTTTTAATGTACAATTTGCTCCTAATTACCGGTATCTTTCTTTTAAAATAAAGCCGGCCAATATAACCCCAAGCATTGAAGCCATCCAAAAAAAATGGGCACAATTATTACCGGGCAGTTCTTTCGAATACAAGTTTATGGATGACACATTAAAAAACCTCTATGCCAATGAAATTCAATTAAAGAAAGCCGCATTTACCGCAACCGTACTTTCATTGATCATTGTTTTATTGGGTATATTGGGTTTAATTTCATTGAGCATTCATAAACGGGTAAAAGAGATCAGTATCCGCAAGGTATTAGGTGCATCGGTGCCGCACATTACGTTTTTGTTTGTCAGGGAATTTATGGTTGTCATAATTATCGCTGGCGTGGTTGCCTGTCCGTTAGCCTATTTGATGATGAACAATTGGTTAAATAATTATGCCTCTCACATAGCAATAACATTGCAGCCCTTTGTTTGGCCGATGGGTGTTTTGGCTGTTGTTACAGTAGGTTTGATTATTTTACAAACATTACAAGTTGCTCTCGCTAACCCGATAAAAAATTTAAAAAATGAATAATGATAGGATACTTAACCGAGCCTGATGCTACATGGTATGGAACATACAAATGCCCGTTAAATATTCCTTGATAAAGAAAGATAAGCGTTCATCAGTAATCGGGTTGCCCCATAAAATGTTATTTATGTTTAAAAACTATTTGAAATTAGCCTGGAGAAATATTTGTAAACACCCCTTGTTTTCCTTTATCAATATTGTTGGTTTAGGGCTTGCCATACCATTTGCATTGCTCTCTTTAATGCAGGTGATAAACGTATTTGAATACGATAATTTTCATCCGGAAGGCGAACGTATTTATCGTATCATCACCAATGTAAAGGATGTTAAAGGAGATATTGAAAACTATGCTTCAAGTCCTTACTTATTAAATGAAAAACTCGTCAATAATTACTCCTGTTTAGAAAAATCAACTAAAGTTGTGCGGCTTTATGGTTGGGAGCTTAACAATAATATCAAAACCCTAAATGTAAATGGCTTTTATGCTGACCCTTCTTTTTTTGATATGTTTGGCTTTAGTTTAGAGAAGGGAACTTTGCCTTTGCAGCCGAATACATTGGTGCTAACGCACGAAATGGCAGAAAGGTTTTTTGGTACTGCAAACCCCATCGGTAAAACACTCATGCATACTGATATTGGTATGCTAACTGTATCGGGTGTACTTAAACATTTTAAAAACGCCACACAATTTAAAAGTGACGTGATGGTTTCGATGGCAACTCTTGTTAACCTTAACAAAGCAAAAGGAGTAACGAAGTCCTGGTCAGATATGGATGCATTTACCTTTGTTTTATTGCAGCACAACGCAACAGCACAATCTCTTGACATAGCCATCAACGACCTCTCAAAAAAAAGCAGTCTTCAATTAGCAGCTACCAAACAAACGTACCAGTTTCGCAGGCAGTCATTAAAAGATATTTCACCTGATTTTGAAGGGTTGCAAAAAAATGCTTACGTAGTTTCAATAGGTGATCTTTTAGTGAATTTAGGATTATCGCTGGGTATTATTTTATTGGCCGCTTTTAATTATACTAACCTTACACTTGCCCGTTCAATCGGGCGTGCAAAAGAAGTAGGTATTCGTAAAGCGGTTGGTGCCAAAAGGTTTCAGCTTGCGTTCCAGTTTGTTACTGAGGCTATGCTGATTGCAATTTTTGCTTTATTAGTTGGCGTATTTGTGCTGTTTTTAATGAAACAAAATATTCATGTAGGATGGATTACCTGGGAAGTAGAAAGTAAAACGATTGTTTGGATGGTGTTTATTGGTTTCGCTCTGCTAACCGGATTTTTATCGGGCCTTTTGCCAGCCTTGATGTTATCTCGTTTTCAGCCCGTACAGGTTTTAAAAGGAACTATTGCACCAGCCTCGCTAGGCAAAATTAATTTTAGAAAGAGTCTTGTCGTGATCCAGTTTGTAGTAACTGCTTCCTTTATTTTCATCAATGCGCACATGTATAATCAATTTAAGTACATGGCTACCGATAACGAAAATTATAACCGTAAAAATATATTCAATATTACACTTGCCGGAGCCGATTACAAATTGCTGCTCCAGGAAATCACTTTGAATAAAGATGTAGTAAGTGCAGGGCTTGCTTCATCTCCTTTTGGCGGAACGCCACCACAAGCGGCTATTAAGCAAAATAAAATGGACGATTATACTACTGCGTACTATTATGCTGCAGACAGCACTTTCATCAGTAATATGAACCTGACTTTTGTAGCTGGTAAAAATTTACCTGTTGCTTTAAATGATAGTGCCGGGAATTTCATTTTAGTCAATGAAAAAGCAATACACATGCTGAGGCTGGGTAGTGCTGCTGAAGCGGTAGGTAAAATTATTTTGCTAAACGAAAACCATGCGGTAACCATTGCAGGAGTAGTAAAAGATTTTTGTTTTACTAATTACCAGTTCCAGTTACAGCCGGTTGTATTTCAATATAACCCTTCGCAGTTTCATGTATTATCGGTTAAAACAAATAGCAATATTGATGCAGCAGATTTTACCGCACAGATAAAAACTATTTGGAAAAAATTCTATCCTTATGAGGATATGGGCTACTCGTGGTACGAAAAAGAAATGTACGACAGGTATTTTTCTGGTGATGAAATGAAATTTTCTGCAATGGTATCCCTGGTAATATTTGTGATTGCGATATTGGGGCTGCTGGGCATGGTTACCTATACTACACAAAAACGAATTAAAGAAATTGGTATCAGAAAAGTTATGGGCGCATCAGCATTAAAAATAACGCAAACACTTTCCTGGAGTTTTATTAAGTTAATGAGTATAGCAGGATTGATAGCACTGCCAATTGGTTATTTAGCCGGGCTTTTCTTTACCAATTTTTTTGCATTTAACAATGGGATAAATATGTACCTTATTGGTTTTTTATTTTGTTGTATTTTTTTGGTAGCGTTAATTACTATTGCAACAATATCTATAAAATCAGCTTTGGTTAACCCGGTAAAAAGTTTGCGGAGTGAGTAGGGCGAGATGTCTGATGTCTTATTTTTTGAGGTCTGATTTATTTTAGGCCGGGGTAGTTTTTGAAATAGGGCAGCTGTTTGTTTTGTAATACTTAGGAGTAAACGCTTTATAGATTGTAAGGGGATGCTCCTCTGGAGCAAATGTTGTTGTGATGATGGTGTTACAAAGGGGATGCTCCTACGGAGCAAAAAAATAAGATTGTGGTTAAAATAAATTATTTGTTTTAACCTTCGCAGAATGTATCTCTTGTTTTTCAGCTCCGTAGGAGCTACCGCTTTGTAGAAAATGATTGTGTGATTAAATTTGTTTTTCAACTCCATAGGAGTTACCGCTTTGTAGAATATTGTTACAAATAAAACAAATACAGTAGCGAATTTAAAGGGAGTTCCACAAAGCTGAAAAAGTATAAGTGAGTGACACAACGATGTTGAATATTGCTGTGTATTTGCCCGGACAAAAATTTAAAAAATGTAAAAACGTCTTAGCGCCTCAACGGCAGAAAAATAAAAAACGTCTAAACGCCATATCGGCAAAAACAAAAAAATGATACAATTAAAAAAGATCTACAAGTACTACAACACCGGTTCAAAAAAGGCTTATGTATTAAGCGATATAAGCCTCGACATTGCGGAAGGTGAATTTGTTTCTATCATGGGGCCATCCGGCTCCGGCAAATCAACCCTGCTGCATATTCTGGGTTTGCTTGAAGAACCCAATGACGGCGAATATTTGTTTCTCGGTGAAAATGTTTCCCGGTTAACAGAAAAGAAAAGGACCGAGTTGCACCGCAACCAGATCGGCTTTGTATTTCAGGCTTATCATTTAATTGATGAACTGACGGTGTATGAAAATATTGAAACGCCTCTGCTCTACAAAGGCCTCTCCTCTTCTGAAAGGAAAAGCCGGGTAGCAGAGTTGCTGGATAAGTTTAATATCGTCGGCAGAAAAGATTTATTTCCATCGCAACTCTCCGGCGGCCAGCAACAGTTGGTGGGCATAGCACGGGCCATTGCGGGCAACCCCAAAGTAATTTTTGCAGATGAGCCAACAGGTAATTTACACAGCGACCAGGCAACAGAAATTATGGAGCTGTTTAAAAAGTTGAATGAACAGGAAAAAGTAACCATTGTGCAGGTAACCCATAGCGAACACAATGCCACTTTTGGCAACCGCATTATCCGTTTAAAAGACGGGCTGGTTGTACGGTAAGGAACAGCAACTGTTCAAAAGCGGACACATTCTTTTATGTAATATCCTGAAAAGCCTTGCAGTAAAGGCTTTGTATAATGGCATAACAGTTGGCATAGCATACTAAAATATTTTTTGGTATGAAAAAAATTGCTTTATTCTTACTGGGCTTTTCCCTAATTATTGATGCCGCTGCACAAAAAGTACTTACACTAAAAGAGTGTATTGATATTGCCCTGCAAAACAACCAGCAGGTAAAAGATGCCACCTATCAAACCAATATTAATAAAATTGCACTGCAGCAGGCTAAAGCGCTGCAATTGCCCAATGTAAATATTAATTTAAACCAGGGGTTAAATACGGGCAGAAGTATTGATCCTTTCAGCAACCAGTTTATTGACCAGACGATCCGCTTTGGTAACTATGGGCTTGGCCTCGACCTTACCTTATTCAATGGTTTGCAAACACGCAATATCATAAAAAGGGACAGGGCAAGTTTGCAGGCGGGTGAAAAAGAAGCTGCCGCCACAAAAAATGTAATTGCGCTGAATGTGATCCGCAATTATTTACAGATTATCAGTAACCAGGAAATTGCAAAAGCTACGGGGCTGCAGTTGATGGCAACGCAGGAACAATTAAATACCGCACAAAAAAAAGTAGGAGCGGGGGTATTGGCAGAATCGCAATTAGCTGATTTAAACGGGCAGGTGGCAACAGAAAAATTAAACCTGGCCAATGCAAAAAATACTATTGAACTGGCAAAACTTGACCTGTTTTTAACCATGAATTTTGTGAGCAATGATAGCGTAACTTTTATGGCAGATGAACAAACAGATACCGTTGCCACCACCATAAATGCAAACGATGTGTATGAGGCAGCGTTAAAATATTTACCCGACCTGCAAACCATTGAGTTTAAAAAAAGAGCGGCTGAAATAGACAAGGTTATTGCAAGGGGGCTGCGGTATCCCACGCTGGCATTCTTTGCTAACACAGGCAGCACATACTCTTCATCCGTAAATAAAACACAATTTGTACCGGATGGAACCACTACCAGTGTTGTATCAACATCACCGGATAATTTTATAACTGTTAATGGTGCAGATTATTTTATTCAGCAAAAAACAAGTGTTAAAAACGGCAGCAATAAACCCTTTACTTATTTTAACCAGTTAAATGGCAATATTAATTCTGCTGTTGGCCTTGCTTTGCGCATACCCATTTTAAATGGCCTGCAGGCTAAGTATAAAGTGGCCAGTGCCAATGCCGCTATTACCCGGATAGATGCTCAATTAACCTCCGTAAAAAATCAGCTAAAAAATGCGGTGGAGCGGTCGGTACAAAATTTTAAAAATGCAGCAGAAAAGATGGTGCTTACTGAACAACAGGTAGCTGCCTTGCAACAAACCCTTACCAATTCGGTATTTAAAATAGACAATGGTACATCAAGTGCGGTTGAATATGTAATAGCTAAATCAAATTATGATAAAGCGAAAATTAATTTGATCCAGGCAAAATATGAATACCGGTTTTTGGAGATCATTGTTCAGTTTTACCAAACAGGAAGCTGGTAAGTAAATATATTAATCGGGTTGCAATAAACAGCTGGTGTGTATTGAATGGAAAAATATTCCCCAATAAGTGACTATCAAATGGCAACCATACTATTTTTTGCATCCTGTTTTTTGTGGGCTTTAATGGTATCCCAATAATCTTTTCCATAGCCAACAAATATTTCGGCCCCGGCGGGAATATTTTTCACTGCATAAATAAATATTCTTTTTTTATCAACCACATAGCGGGCATTGTTGGTGAGGCCCTTGGTTTGTTGTAATCCTTTTGCATCATTGGCATACCTGCCCAGTTCATGAAGATGGTTGCATGCATCTACCACGTGGTTATTGTTTACAAAAAAAACATACGCATTATTGCCATCATCGTGGTGAACATTTTTCCAGGTGCTGATGGTGCCCTTGTATTCAATGATGCAGGTATCTTTGGCAATAAATTCTGTAGTAAACAAGCCCTTGCCTGCGCCAGGTAAGGTTGATTCTTTTACCAATAATTTTCTTTCAGGTACTATCATAATTTGTGCTGCTGTAATTTATTAATTGATTGTATTAATTTGGTAACCCGGTACCACATCAATAATCTATCCGTTTTTTTGAAAGATACATAACCTTTATTAAAACTGTTGAGACACATTGATATTAATTAATAAATTGTAATAATAAAAGAAAGATACAGTAAGGTAAACTCAATTATTTTTTATACACTTCTGGTTGAATTAAAATAAAACTTACAAAGGAGAATTCATGTTTTACGGTTTCTCTTATTCTTACAATGGCTTCATTTATCTCTGTTGTTTCAAGGTGTGGTTTAAAAGCAATGATTAACATCAGCACCACTTCTTCCGGCGACTGGTAGGTGGATAAAATATGCAGTGTTTTTAAAACCGCAGGGTCTTGTTGTATCAGCGTACTTATTTTTTGTTGCGTTGCGGGGGCAATGCCTTCTCCCATTAAAAGGCTCCTGCTTTCCCTGGCTAAAATAAAAGAAACACCCACTAATAATAAACCCACTAATAAAGAGGCAACACCATCCAGGTAAGGCAGGTGTAACCGGTGGCCGGTGTAAACACAGATAGCAACAATGATAAGTCCCAACACTGCTGCACCATCTTCAAATAATACCAAAAAGGCAGCAGGGTCTTTGCTGCGTTTAATGGCCTGCCACCAGGTTTGATTATCCCTTACCTTATTAAATTCTTTTGCAGCAATCAGTAAGGAACTGCCTTCAAAGAAAAAAGAGATACCAAGCACTACATAATTCCAGATAGGGTCACCCGTTGTTTCGGGTTTAAGGATGTGCTGGTATCCCTGGTAAACAGAAACGCCGCCACCCAAACCAAATATAATGATGGATACAATAAAGGACCAGAAATATAATTCTTTACCATACCCGAAAGGCCGCAATCCATCAGGTGGTTTTTTACTTTGCCTTATGCCAAACAGTATCAGTAACTGATTAATAGTATCAGCCAGCGAATGCACGCCTTCTGCTATCATAGCCGAACTATTGCTAAAACTGCCTGCAATAAATTTGGTTATAGCTATCAGCAAATTAGCCGCTAAAGCACTGTAAATGGATCTGTTTGATTTAGCCATAATACTTTAATGGTAGATAGTTGCCTGTCATCAGCAACTATAAAACACTCTGTCAATTATTCTTCCCCAACAGAATGTAAGGTTCTTTTACAACCTGTTTATTTTGGTAACACAGGTAATATAAATTTTGTTTGATGGGCGCTATCATGGTAGATCTTAATAACTGCTTTTTGAAAATCGCTGTCAGCAGCCGTGTAAATGTTGGTAAACTTTTGCGGGTTCCTGTCTGCCAGTGGAAACCAGGTGCTTTGTACCTGTATCATCAGGCGATGGCCCTTTTTAAATGTGTGGGCAATATCAGGCAGCGCATATTTTACTTAGCTTATTTTTCCGGCAATAAAGGGTTCAGGGTTTTCGTAGCTGTTCCTGAACTTGCCCCTCATAATTTCGCCCCTCACCAGCATTTGGTAGCCACCCATGGGATAGTTTTGGCCGTTGCCTTTTAAAGTGGCAGCATATTCAAAATCATCAGGAAAAACATCAATAAGTTTTATCACAAAATCAGCATCAGTAGTGCTGATGCTGGTGATTAAATCCGCCATTACCGGGTCGGCCAATGTAAGGTCTTCTGTTAAGGCCTCCGTTTTAAAGCTAAGCACATCGGGCCTTCGGGCGGCAAAGCGCTGGTCGTCTGTCATGTATTCCCTTGTTCTGTCGTCATGTACTGCTTCGGCATAAGGAACCGGGTGGGCAGGGTCGCTGGTGTACTCACTAAAGCTTTTCAAACTTTTAATAGTGGTTACTGACGGCTCTATTTTTTCAAAAGATAACTTGCCATTCGCCTGCACGTAGAGTGCTTTATTTTCTACATTTTTTGGCGGCCACTGCGCCAGTTTTTTCCAGTTGTTTTCGCCGGTAAAAAATATACTGGCTTCGCTGATATTGGCCACGCTGCCTTTACCCTTCAGGTGATAATTAAAAAAAGGTATTTCAATATTTTGCTGGTACCAGTCGCTGGTGTTACTTGCAAAACGAACATTGCCCAGGTAACTTCCTTCGCCGCTCCACTGGCCGTGGTACCACGGGCCCATTACCAACTTGCTGTTTGTGGCGGGGCTTTGTGTTTTGGTGGCCTTGTAACAATTCCATGCACCAAAGCAATCCTCAGCATCAAATAAGCCGCCTACCCAAAGCATGGCAGGTTTCACATTATATAAACCAGTCCTTGCATTCCTTGCTTTCCACCAGCTATCGTATGTAGGGTGCTGGTACATTTCGTGCCAGAATTTTATACTGTCACCAATCATCGCCGCCAGGTTTTTTACTGCACCTGCTTGCAGATAAAATTTGTAATTGTCTTTAATGGATGTAGTAAAACCTTCGCCGTAATCTTTGGCAGGCAGCGGATGCGGCTTACCAAAAGTGGAGTAAAAAGAAAAGCCATCCATAGCAAAAAAAGCACCATTGTGGTGAAAGTCGTCGCCAATAAACCAATCGGTAACCGGTGCCTGCGGACTAACCGCTTTTAAAGCAGGATGGTTGCTCAGCGCCGCTTCTGTTGAATAAAAGCCGGGGTAGCTGGTGCCTAACACACCCACATTACCATTGTTGCCGCCAATGTTTTTTATAATCCAGTCAATAGCATCATAGGTATCGCTGGCTTCATCAATATCTTTATTTGTTTTTTTATTTTTATTAAACGGGCGAACATCTATAAATACCCCTTCGCTCATGTAGCGGCCACGAACATCCTGCGTAACGAGGATATATTTTTCTTTTAAATAGGCCATTCTATAACTTGCCCAAAGCCGGGTAAATTTATCTTCGCCATAAGGCGCACAGGAGTAGGGGGTACGGGTCATTAAAAAAGGGTGCTTCTCAGCACTATCTTTGGGGATATAAAAAGAAGTAAATAATTTAATGCCATCCCTCATCGGTATCAGCCTTTCTATTTTATAATAATTATTTACAAACCAGGTGCTATCTTCATTTTGGGCAAATACACAAATAGAAAAACCAGCCAGTAAAAAAACTAACAACATTTTTTTCATCATAGATAATTTTAGAATGCTAAATTTAGCAAAAACTAACCAGTTAAAAATATGAATACCCATACACCACTTATTGAAAAATTTTATACCGCCTTTCAGCAACTGGATGCTGCCACCATGAACAGTTGTTACAGTGACGAGATTGTTTTTTTTGACCCGGTGTTTGGATTATTAAAGGAAGAAGAAGCAAAATGTATGTGGGAGATGTTGTGTAAAAATGCCAAGAACTTTTCGCTCATGTATGGAAATATAACCACACTGGATGAAGAATACAGTACCTGCGACTGGATGGCAAAATATACTTTTTCTGCCACCGGCAAAACAGTCATCAACAAGGTAAAAGCCAACATGCGTTTTACTGATGGGAAAATAATAGAACATAGTGATGCTTTTAGTGTGCACCAATGGAGCAAACAGGCATTTGGTGTAGTGGGCATACTCCTGGGGTGGAATACTATTTTTCAAAATAAAATTAAAAATAAGGCAAAGAAAAATTTGCTGCAATTTATGCTGGCAAAGGGGTAAATTATTTTTTGTTCGGGCAGGGTGCAGTGTGAATCATTGTTGAGACTTGTCCGCCACGGCGATAGCCTTCTTTTCCCTGTTTTTTATTGACGATCTTATGAATAAGCAGGAAGCTCCTTGCATAAAAGCTTAGTTAAAACCGTTGGCTAATTCACCAGAGTAAGTATGGTATCAAGGGTTATCCAGCAGGTCTATCACGTAGGAGTATTGGTTTACGTATTCCAATATCGTTTCCTTTTTAAAAACAAAGCGGCAACTAAACCTGCAGGAAAGACCTTCCATGTTACTTCTTCCAGGTAATGCGCCTGCCCACCAATATCTTAAAAACAAATGCATCCGAGGCTTTTGTTAATCCCCATCCGGGACCAACATTTATTTCCCATCGGGGGTCTATGTTTACATCTGCTACTACAAACAGGGCATGGCCTTGCTGGCTGATGGCAGGTATGTTATTTAATTGCCCCAGGCTGCCATAATACTCAAAGCCAAGTGCAACTTTATTAAAGTTGTAGGATGTTTTTATGTTGGGTTCAAAAGATGGCGTGTGATCATTGCTCCCTTTTAAACCAATGCCCAAAGTAGGGTTAAAGGCAACATATAATTTATTAAAAAACTTATCAATAATGGGCCTTATTTCAACACTCCAGGTATCTGTAGCATATTGCCTGCCCTGAAAACCAATTTCGGTTGATAAGCTTACACCTACCGGCCAGTGCCATTTTTCCGGCACACGTACCCGTGGGCGAATATGTGAACCCACCAGCTTGTAACCGTTACCACTGGTGTAATTGGTGAACAGGTAAAAACCTATTTCAAAATTTTCGGTTATGCCATGGGTTATCTCCACTGTTTCGTGCAAGGCATCATGTGTTGGCAGCAAACCATCCACTATATTTTTTTCTCCGTTAAAAGTAAAGTTGCTGTGCAGTTCAAAAATGGTACTGCCCTTTGTTTGTGTAGGGGAAGCATACACCTGTATCTCATAATTATCCTGTGCTACCGTAACATTAAACAACAACAGCAAAATAAAAGAAGTAATAATTTTATTCATTGCACAAATTAACGTTGCAAAATTGAATATACATTACCGGGAGTTGCTTTTTAAAAAGTAACAGCGGTTGCCGGATAAGCAATGATAGTGACGTTTTGTTTTTGCCCAGGTTTCTTTCATTTGAGAGAATGCCTGCGACAAACCGGAAGCTAAATATTTTCTCCCTTTTATTTTCCTGCCATCGGGAATAACCTTTTTATTTCTTCCTCATTTGGCTGAACACCATATTCGCAAATTTCGAATGCTTCTGCATATTGCGCCTGCGTGGCTTTTTCTTTTCCATACCATTTTTCAAGTGAGGCCCTCACAGCCGGGGTTATGGGGACAGCTACTATTTTGGCAAGCCATTTTTCATGGTCGTTTTTATTGGGCGGAACATCAGTAAGATAATGGCCTATCCACGGCAACCATTCATACACCTGCGATTGATGTGCATCAAGTGCATGAATTTTTTGTGGGTACACAGTTGTTATATCTATTGCAATATCAGGCCTGAAAGGGTTTGGCCGCTGAAAGCCATCCTGGAAATATAAAAAAACAGGGTTCTTTTTTAGGGCGGGGGTTGCAGGCACAATATCAGGCACAGCAACCATATACGCTGCATCCTGCACAAGCACACCGGTGTAGCGATGATCGGGGTGATAATCATTAGGCCGCGGCGCTATCACTATATCAGCGTTCCATTCCCTTATCTTTTTAATAATCTGAAACCTTACTTCCAGCGAAGGCATTAATTGCCCATCGTGGTTATCCAACACATCATAGGTAACTCCAAATCTTTTTCCGGCTTCCTGTGCTTCTGCAAACCTTCTTTTAGCCAATGCGGTGCCTTTCATGGCCTGGTGGCCGGCATCACCATTTGTTACAGCAACAAATTTTACAGCATATCCCATTTTTGCAAAAAGAATAGCTGTGCCGCCGCCATCCTGGTCGCAATCATCGGGGTGAGCGCCAATCATTATGATGCGGATTTTGCCGTCGCTATTTTGTGCCCGGGCGGTAAGCAATAAGCTTATCATACAAACAAAAAAGCATAGAAAGTTTTTGCAGGTTAACCTCATAAAAAAAATTTTTAGGGAGTAAATAATATGGCATCGATGTTATGAAGATAATATTTATTGATAATAAATTATGCAGCTATTTAAAGCCCGGAGCTTCTGTAATTTACCGGTTAAATAAAATAAGCAACTATTTAACTATCAATAGTTCGGTAATATTTTAAGCGGCCAATGCACCTATATCCAGGCATTGGTCATAAAGTTGTTTTATTTTTTTGCAATTCAGGTCTAAAGCTAAGTTTGAAAATATTCTTTCCGTTATCATTTTATTGTAATACATCAGTTTAATGTTTCTCATAGAGAAGGCCCCCCTTTTTTTCTTCGGCAGTGAGAGCCATACAGCAGCTTTAGCGACAGACACCGCACTTAATGCCATATTAAAATGAAAATATAATTTGTTTTCACTTCTTGCCTGGCACTCTTCAAGTCCACAATGTTGCTTAGCATCCCTGATAAGAAATTCTATCTGAAACCTGAGCCGATAATACTTCAATATCAATTCCGGTTTTAGGAGCGTGTCCGTGCAAACAAAAATTTCATACCGCTTTGTTTTTTTGTCTTGCAGGTATACTATCCTTACCAATTGTTTTAATGCCATACAATACACTACGCCACTGTAATAAACCGTATCCTCATCCTCAGCAAATCTTTTTATACGGCGTTTGTCAATATTGCTGCAATCAACTTTGCTATCGTAAGCCCTTGGTCTGCCACGCCCGTTTTTCCTAACTCCACTATATGGATATCTTAAGTTGGCATCAGGCCGCATCTTCGTAATCACATGCAAGCCTTCTTTGAGCAATGGAATAATGAAATCATGCTTCATAAAATATCCATCTGCCGCCAGGTATTTTACCATTGGTTTTAATATTGGCAACTGCTTTGAGATAATACTAACATAATGACTTACCAGATTTTGCTTTTTCGCTTTCAATATTTCTTTAGATGGCGTTTGAACAGCTTCCAGTGACATGGCTGTTCCAGCTGTTACATCTATTATGGACAGGCAACTGATCTCTAATCCTTTTAATGTACATTGATCTTTTCCGCTCCACCATCTGCCTAAGCCGGGTGTGTGTTTACCACTCTTGGGAATATAGGATGGATCAAAGGCTGCAATTAATTCTTTCCCACAACT
>JANYFT010000132.1 GCA_025359625.1 Ferruginibacter sp. | reverse complement strand
GGCAGATAAATAAAGCAAAATTTTGATGACTATACAATAGGGTTGCCAACTTTTTAAAAGTTGGCAACCCTTATTAGCAAAACAGTAAATCCAAAATTAATGATACAATAAATAATCATGAAAAGAATTGTCACACTTTCTGTTATGTGTATGTGCCTTACAATGTCCAATGCACAGTTCTTAAAAAAGATAAAAGATAAAGTAAATAAGGGTTTGGATAAAACTGCTGATAATGCCGCAGGCAAAGACAAAGCCCAAACTGCAATAGAAAAAAAAGAAGACGCTGCCAGCGACCAATACAGCGATGCAACGGAGAATCATGAGAAACCCATTTTTGCAGATAAAGTACCGGATAATGGCAAAATGATTTTAAAATTAAAAAAAGGAGATCTTTTTTGGGGCGGCCATATTAACATAACAGGTCAGCCCAAAAAAAAGGATGCTAATGCTAATGTACTGGACTCTATAAATGCAAGAGTGGGCAGTTTTTATACAGCAGGAGAGATTAGTAGTTATGCTATTTATTTTAATGGACAAAGATTTTTAAATGATGCTTCAGAAATTCCGCTACGGCCAACCTTTATTAGTTATGATGCAAATAAAACACCTTTCTTTATTTCAACAGAAGCCAAAGCGGGTACACCTGATCCTATGGCTGCGGTAGCTGCGGCACAGGCAAAAGGAAACAAGCCTTTAACAAAAGAAGATGAGGAGGAATTTGCCAAACTAGCGGGGGGGCAAATTACTCCAGCTACATTTACTTTTAAATACAACGGTAAAACCTACGGCCCCTTTGATGGTTCGGGGGAAAATATGCTGGTTTTAAAATCAATGACAGATGGAAAACCGACAGAAAAATTTTATGGCTTTGGTTGGCAGATGGTGAAAGTGAGTGAAAAAAAAATGCTTGCACAGGGCTTGGTACAAACAGAAAAAAAACTATTTCGTATAAACGATTATATGCTCACCACCCTGGCACCTACTTATCCCGCCGGAACCATGGCTTTTGCACTTGGGGGAAAAGTGAATACATTTTCTAATGGTAAAACCGTGGCGATTATAAAGATTGCGGGCATTGCAGATGGTCTAATGACTTTGTCCACAGCAGATAATAAATACTATTCAGAAATTTACGGTACTGATAGCGGGCATGTGGTTAGTATTGTGAAGTTAAAGGATGCTACCCAAACCAATAACACCACTGAAGCTTATATCGATTATAAGACCTACTTAAAATACCCGGTAAATATTACCAAAGAAAACCTGTTGGTAGCAATTGATAACCCAGCCAAATCTGTTTTATACCAGGGGCATACATTGTACTATCCTGATGGGCGCAAAGAAACACTCGATAATGTTGGAAATGCCCAGCTAATAAAATTTAATGGCAAAGAATATATCGTATGGTTTGAAATAATGAAAGCGGAGGGCGGGCACGAAATATATGTGTGCCAAAAAGAATTGAAGTAAGGCAATTGCATAACTGTGCTTGTCTATGTTTAAATTTTATAACAAAAACATGAAAAAAATACTTATTGCCTGTTGCCTTTTAGTGATGGCTTATTACCCGGAAGCCCAATCCAAAAAACCCAAACAGCCATCCTTATCTGAACTTCAAAAGCAATTGGATAATCTTTCGCCGGAGCAAAAAGCCATGATGAAAAATATGGGCCTCGATAATGTAGACGCAAAGGTGACAAAAGCAAAATCAACTAACCCAAATGAGAAAAATCCTGAAGCTGACAGTTGGGAAAAAGCGGAGCAGGAAAGAATAAGCAGCATTGGCACTGTTACCACAAAAACAATTGGTGCCGCAGGCGGAGTTATTAAAAGTGCGAATGGAAAAGTTACACTCAATATTCCTGGAGGCGCACTAACAAACGATACAGAGATTGGTATAGAAGAAGCAGCAAACACTGCACCATTAGCCTGTGGCAATTCGTTTAAGCTTACCCCCGACGGACAAACTTTTAGTAAGCCCGTATTGCTTACACTTAAATATTCGGATTACGATATAGACGGCACAGTGCCCGAAGCCTTAACAATAACAACCGAAAGTAATGGGGTTTGGATGACCAATACTAAAACGGAAGTAGATGCTGTAGCTAAAACAATCACACTTCCTATCAGCCATTTTAGTGTTTGGGGTTCAGCAGCTTTTCTTAAAATACTAATGCTGCCCGAAGGCGATAGAAAGCTGGGCCGTGGGCAAACAATCAATTTTCGCATAACCACTTACAAAGAAGTGGCCGATAAAAAAGCAAAATGGGAAGAAGACTTTTTGAAGAAGCTGGATGAGCTTGTTGATGAAATGGATAAAGATGAAGCAGCAAGAAAAAGAGATGAAGAATTGACAAAGCAGGAATGGAACGAATACGTGAATAAAGTTTCAGGTGATGACCCTGACCTTGTACCATTAGTGAAAGAATCGCCCAAAACCATTCAACGGCATATTGATGAAATTGGCGAACAGAAAGTAATTGAGTTGCTAAAGAAAGCAAGGGAAATTAAAAACCAGGATGATGATTTAGTTCCTTTAGTAATACCTACGGTAGAAAAAGTTACAGAAGAGCGGCTTGGAGAACTTTTAAAACAGCTCAATAAATTTAAAGGTTTTAGACTAACAGCATGGAGATTGAACGGAAGTACGGCTCCAATTTCAAACAACTTCGGAAAGTTAAACATTCCTGATTATGGTGCAGCTAACTATACAGCACCATTAGTAGTACCGCTAAACGAAATAAGAGTGGTTGGCATTTCCTGTGAGTTTATTAATCTGGTAAGCAAGGCAAAATTTATTTTCGTTACTCATGTTACGCTTACCAATAACGGATGGTTTAGCGCAACTATAGATGGCAATCCATGGTCTGCCCATCAACTGTTAGACCAGCAGCCTGCAACACAGGGAATAACAAAATTAATGGGCAACAAGCCTGTAACACAATTAACACAAGCACAAGAAAAAGCAGTCGGCGAATTTAAGTCGGCTGATGCCAATTATATTCCGGAAGGAGAAGGCAAAGGCCTATGGCTAACGTTAACCAATGGCTATCCAAAAACGCTTATACTTCAAATAACAACTCCTCATCTTGGCGCAAACACAGTAGATTGTACTGTTCCCGGCGTAACCATATTTACACCAGAATGGGGCGCAGGACTCACTTTTGTAACAAGAACACCCAATGGCAGCAGTTGCGATGATAAAGAATTTTGTAAAAGTTTCACCATCAATCTTACCGCCCTCAATTTAAAAACGGGTGGGTTGGTGAGTGGTAATTTCAGCGGCCACTTATACGGGCCAGTTACCAAAGCCTGCGTAAGTGATCACCAATATAATGTGTCAGGAAAATTTTCTTTATCCGTTATTTCTGTCCCAAATTTTAATAACATTACCACCCCACAAAAAACAAAAAATGAATAATCAAATGCTAAAGAAATTTTTTGTTGTATCAGCTATCGCTGCATTTACAACACCATGCTTTGCCCAATGCACAGAAGCAGCAGCCGCAAAACTTCCTTTTGTAAACGTGCAAACCAACTCCTACAAATACATAGGAACCAATGGTAAAGAAAACAAAGCCAACACCGAAATTATGTACAATAAAATGTTGGAAATACATAAATTATTTGATAGTGCTTTTAAAAATATTACGGGCATGATGGGCAAATGGAGGGCACAAGTTGGTAATCAAAACAATGAAGGATTTGTAAAAGGAGTAATAGAAATTGCCATGCAAACCATTACTTGTGATGAAAAAGGTGAATTTTATAAAAGCACAGGCAACCCAACTTTTTCAATTGAGGTTTTTGTAAATGGATTTGAGCCATGGATATTTAAAGACGAAAAAAAAGCCTTTGGTTTTACAGATGCCAATAGAAAAGATTCCCTTAATGGTCATTTACTTTACGTGATAGCCGAAAAACAAAAGGAAGATAGTTTTAAAGGATTTCCATTGTATTATTCCGGATGGAACAGGCATCCTGAGCAATCTGTAGTAATTATTACCAAACCTAACATACCGCTTTTTAAACCCATTACTATTGGAGAGTTTGTAGGGTTGTTCAGAAACTGGAATGCCCATTATAGTCCTGAAAAGCCCGGCAGCCCTTATAAAGTAACCCCTGCCAAAATAGATAAGTTTGTAAAAGAAAATACCAAACAGTTTTTTGAAAAGCCCTGCATTACTTTATGGGACAGGCAAAATCAAATAGTGTACATCAAAAAAAGCACTTTTGTAGATGATGCCACACAGGGAAATCCCTGGGTAATTTTTAATCCTGATTATATAGAAAAAGATGCCGCCGCCACATCGCTGCAATTTATAAGTATAGAATGGCACCAGGGCGAAGACACTGTTAGTAAAAAAGCATTTAACGATTTTAAAAATAATTTTGATTTTAAAAAACTACAAGCCATGCTTGGCAAATAGTGGTTACTAATTTTTATAAAGATGAAAAAGATATGCTTACTGTTCAGTATACTTTTATTTAAGTCAACTGTTTTTGCGCAATGCAAGCAAAATGAAGTGGATGAAATGCCAACAATTTACAGCAAAGGAAATTCTAACCCCACTGTCGAGCAGGATAAATGGATGACAACTATTTTTACAACCATTGTAGAGCCTGCATTAAAGAGCACTAAAGGATTGCGGGGAAGTTGGGAGCATAGAGGTGGTTTTGAGATTACACCAGAAGGCTTAACGAAATCCTTATTAGGCAGTTATATGTTTACATTGGGTTGTAAAAACAATAAATTATATGAAAAACATGAACAGGGATTGGTTTTAAATTTTACGCTGAACAGCTTTCAAAGTATTTACAAAAGTGATATTGCACAAGAATGCAGCCATGAAGAAACAAGATGGAAAAAATTTGATGATAGCAAGACGGTGTATATAGAGGACGTTTTTAAAGGGAGACAAGTTTATTATCTGCAACCTGCCTCCGAAACAAAAGATTATCCCAATATTGCTTTCTATAGAAAAACAGGTGATGGAGAATATTTTGTTCTCACCAAACCCGGTGTGCCATTATTCATCCCGCTTACCAGAAGAGAAGCACTGGAAATAAATAAAAAAAATATTACCAGTATGATGGAAGAACATAAGAAGGCAGCAGCCATGCCCGGTCTTCAACCGGAAACAAAGGCTGACTATGAAAAACGTATGGCCAAAGAATTTGCCGACTACCGGAGTTCGCTTCCCGATCCTGAAAAATTCATTAACGACCTGATAAAACAACTGGAGGATATGAAACCGGGAATGAAAAAACAACAACAATTTTGGATAGACATGTACACAAAACAGGTTGAGCTTATTACAAACTATCTAAAAAACACACCCGCTACTGAGTTAGACAAACCATGTATCACCGGAAATACCGCTTTTCTGTCAGCAAGCTTTGGTGGTAATTCAGATGAAGTATCAAGTATTAAATCAAATTTTCAAAATGTTGAAGATGGGAAATATGGCATCTTGGTAACATTAAATCCGGTGTATTTCAATAAAACTATTTCCAAAACTGCACCAAAGTTTATGAGTGTAGAATTGCGTATTCAGGGAAACAGTGCAGTTGCGCTAAAGGCCTATAATGATTTTAAAACAAATTTAGATTTGAGAAAACTGCAATCGTTGTTATTAAAATAAAAGTATTTTTATTGCAAAACCGTGATATTTTATCAAGAGATCTTAAAGTAGTCTACAGCATTACTTTATTTCCTCCCCGCTATTCAGCATCTCATCCATATCCCTGTCATCAGCAATAATACCTTTGGCTTCCAACTGCCGCATATCCTTCGCATCCTGTAAAAATTTAGAAGCAAAAATGAAGGAATTTAATTTTTCGCTTTTAGAGAAAATGATCTCTTCGTTATTGCCGGTCCATTCTTTCTGCCCTTCGTACATGTACAAAATATTTTCACCAATCTCCATCACACTGTTCATGTCGTGGGTATTGATAACGGTGGTCATGTTAAATTCTTTGGTGATTTCGTGAATGAGTTTATCAATCACCATGGATGTTTGTGGATCGAGGCCTGAGTTGGGTTCATCGCAAAATAAATATTTGGGGTTTAATACAATGGCCCTGGCAATGCCTACTCTTTTTTTCATACCACCACTGATCTCTGCCGGAAATTTTTTATTGGCACCTTCCAGATTCACCCTGTCCAATACTTCGTTTACCCTTTTTCTTTTTTCAGTAGAAGTCATTTTGCTAAACATATCTAAAGGGAACATTACATTCTGTTCTACCGTCATACTATCAAACACAGCAGATCCCTGAAACAGCATGCCTATTTGCTGGCGCAATAACTTCCGGTGTTCTTCATCCATGTCAGTAAAATTTACCCCGTCATAAATAATTTCGCCGCTATCGGGTTCAAATAAACCCACCAGGCATTTTTGCAATACTGTTTTACCACTGCCGCTG
>JANYFT010000171.1 GCA_025359625.1 Ferruginibacter sp. | reverse complement strand
TGACCAATACGACAGTTTTAACAGCCGTTTCGGGGCACTGTATTATGATAAGAAATTTACCAGTTACCGACTGAAAGTTGAATACAGATTTGTTGGTAACCTTACACCAGGGGCGCCATCCTGGGGTTTTAAGGATGGCGGTATTCAATATCATTGCCAGCCGCCGGGCACAATCAGTTTAAACCAGCCGTTTCCTGTGTGCCTTGAGTATAACCTTCTTGGTGGAAAGGAAACCGGAGAACGGCCCACAGGTGAGATATGTGCTTCAGGAATGTATATTGAAATAGATGGAAAAAGAAACAGTTCTTACTGCACCCCTCCAACAGTGAAAAGAACTTTTGCAGGCGACCAGTGGGTTACTGCTGAGATTGAAGTGAGCGACGGAAAGATTACTCATTTTGTAAATGGGGAACAGATTATACAATTTGAAAATCCCCGGCTGGATAGCACCCACCTGGAAGCAAAGAAATTTATTATAGCAGGAAAGGATATAGTAAGCGGCGGGTACATATCGTTGCAATCAAACAGTCACCCAATGGATTTCCGAAAGATTGAGATCATGGAATATTAACATCATATTCTGGTGGATGAATTATACTGCAATTTAAAGTGCCTGATAAAAAAACTTCCATCAAAATAAACACAATACAAATTATACAATAACCATTTAGCCAAATTTAAAAGGCAATTTGTTCCGGTCAGTTGGGGTTTGCGCTTTTTAAGTACTAGATTTTCATCTACATTATTTTAGCAATTTTTTTATTGTTATAATTATGAAATTATGCAGTAAATTTATATGCCTAATGTAATAGCAGTACCATTTATTTAATCTTTAAAAATTAAACAATGACATACTTAAAACAATTCATCTACACCCCCGGCGGCGAAAATGAAAGTGGTAATAATACCTCAAAAAATACTGAGGATCAAAAAGACAATAACGAAAAACCTTCTGAAAGTAAAGAAGAAGGTAAAGAGCACAAAACTGTTATGGAAAAAATTAAAGAGGCCTTGCATGATTGGTCTAATAAAGATGAACGGGACCAGGAATTTGATGATACAAGAGTATAGGTCAAAACCAGGTTTCTTCGCTGCATCGCTATCTGCGCAAATTGAAAAAAGCAAAGTGAATGATAGGGGAGAAAGTATCTTAAATAAACTAACCGGCAGATTGGGGGCCAGCCGATTGCTGCATTAACCGATAAAGCCATTGAGCAAAATCTCAGCCCCCATCAAATTAAACAAGCCATACAACAATGGTGTGCAGATTATCATAGGGTGTAGGTATATGTCAATCAAATATCTGCTACCTGATTATCATTTAGTTTATAAAAAATTTCCCCGATTTTATCTTAGCTTTATACAGCAAACAAATCTTACAATAGTATCAATTATTGTTTTGGCTGAATATACTTTTTATTTGGCTTTCTATTGCCCGTAGTTAATTACTTTTTTTCCGGGCATTTTATAACAGAATTCTTATTTGTTTAGCGTCCAAAAAATTCCAGCAAAAAAACATTGATGAAAAAGATTAAATAGTGGCAAATCCGTAATTAAAATTTTAAAATGAAGCAGCTAACAGATTTTTTTTCTAAACTTTTTGACTATTCGGACTGGCCGCCCCGCTGGCATTCTGGCAACTGGACCCAATTTAATGGCTGGTTATACATCATTAGTGATCTGTTAATTTGGTCAGCTTATTTTTCCATACCAATAATTATTATAAAATATGTAACCCGTAAAAGAGATGTCCGGTTTGTAAAATTATATTTTCTCTTTGCAGCCTTTATACTTGCATGCGGAACCACCCATTTTTTGGATGCTGCGGCTTTTTGGTTTCCGGTTTACCGGCTCAATGCTTTAGTGCGGCTTATAACAGGCATTATAAGTTGGATAACTGTTTATTATGTTGTAAAATATCTGCCTTTAGCTTTTTCTTTCCCGTCTCAAAAAAAACTGGAAAATGAAATTGAACAACGCAAAAAGATAGAAATAGAACTGAGGGAAAACCAGGAACAATTACAAACTATTTATAAAAATGCCCCTGATGCTGTAATAGTAATAAGCAGTACAGGAAATATAATCATCTGGAACCCTGCTGCCGAAAAAATGTTTGGATGGATGGAAACGGAAGTGTTGGGAAAAGTATTAAATGAAGTGCTTGTTCCCGAAGAATTCCGTCAGATGTATGTTGCCGAGATGAAAAATTTTTTAAAAATGGGGCAGAGCCCGATGTTAAAAACATCTACGATACAGACTGTTTTTTGTAAAGACAATTCATCCATCAAGGCGGAATTTACTGTTTCACATGTAAAAATAAAAAGCGATTATTTATTTATTGGCTTTGTTAGAGATGCTACTGAAAAGAAGAAGTCTGAAGCAGCATTAAAGGAAAGTGAGGAACGCTACCGGCTTCTTACCAGTGAAGTGTATGATTATTCAATCATCATGCTTTCGCCCGAAGGCAATATCAACAGTTGGAATGAAGGGGCGCAGCGGATTAAAGGATATGCTGAAAGTGAAATAATGGGAAAACACTTTTCTGTTTTTTATCCATCAAAAGATATTGAAGATAATTACCCCATGAAGTGTTTAAAAATAGCCGCTACAGACGGCCGGTTTGAAAGTGAAGGCTGGCGGGTAAAAAAAGATGGAACACTTTTTTGGGCTCACGTTATTTTAACCGCTTTAAAACGAAATGGTGAAATCATTGGGTTTTCTAAAATCACCCGTGACAATACAGAACGCAAAAAGACGGAGGAACAAATAAAACAATTAAATGCTACGCTTGAACAACGTGTTATTGAAAGAACCGAAGCATTGCAGCAAAGTGAAACAAAGTACCGGCAACTTTTTGAAAACAGCCCAATGCCCATGTGGGTGATAGAACTGCCCTCCCTAAAATTTGTTGATGTAAATGAAGCTGCCATTTTACATTATGGATATACAAGGCACGAATTTCTTTCTATGTCTGCTTATGATATACGGCCCGATGAAGAAAAAAAGCGGCTTCTCCAGTTGGATCATTCTTCCTCACACGGTATACGCCATACGGGTGTTTGGAAACATTTAAAAAAGGATGGTTCCATTATTTATGCAGATGTTAACTCTCATAAAATGACGATTGGTGGTGCACCTGCCCGGTTAGTACTTAGCATCAATATTACTGATCGGAAGATGGCGGAAGAAAGGCTGGACTTTGCGCTGGACGCAGGCCAGATTGGCATTTGGGAAATTGATCTGGTAAATGATACCTCTATACGAAGTTTGCTTCACGATCAGATTTTTGGATATAAAGAAATACTTCCTGAATGGGGGTTTAATACATTTATGTCGCATGTTCACCCCGACGACCTGGCATGGGTTAAAGAATCATTTTATGAGGCACTAAAAGCAAAAAGCTCGGTTATTGAAACAAGGATTATTTGGCCTGATGATACTATTCACTGGGTTTTAATAAAAGGAAAAATTATTGATGATAATAAAGGGAAGCCATTAAAAATGTCAGGGACTATAATAGATATTTCGAAACTTAAACAGGCAGAAGCAGCTATACGTGAAATGAATAATGAATTAGAGCAAAGGGTACAGGTAAGAACCAGGGAATTATATGCCGTCAATAAGGAACTGGAATCTTTTTCTTATTCAGTGTCACACGACCTGAGAGCCCCGCTAAGGGCCATTCATGGTTATTCGCAGATATTGCAGGAAGACTACAAAACTAAACTGGATGATGAAGGAAACAGGTTGCTTGACAGGGTAATGATTAGTGCAAAAAAAATGGGGCGGCTCATTGAGGCGTTGCTTGAATTTTCAAGGTTGGGAAAAATGCCTTTAAATAAAACCACTGTTGATATCAATAAAATTGTTAACGAAGTTGTAGAAGAAATATCCCAGTCTGACAAATATCAT
>JANYFT010000124.1 GCA_025359625.1 Ferruginibacter sp. | reverse complement strand
ATTCAATGTTCCCAGTATCACTGCTAAAAAACCTAATGCCAGAGCGACGTAATTGCCTGTTTCGGCTTTGCCCATTACAATGATAGCACCGATAATTACCACACCATGTATGGCATTAGCCCCACTCATTAAAGGCGTGTGCAGCACACTGGGTACCCGGCCAATTATTTCTATTCCAACAAAAATCATCAGTATCACGATGTAGATGATTTGTTGATTAGATGAAATAAAATTTAAAATATCTTCCATAATTATACGATTATTAGTATAAAGAAATCATCAATTATAACTGATAAGCTAACAAAGTTTTTACTCTTTCATTGGTAATTTCTTTGCCATGCGCCATGCAGGTTCCTTTTACGAGATCATCCTGAAAATTTAAATTTAATTGCCCGTCTTTATCAATGATAAGTTGCAAAAAATTCAGAATATTTTTTCCATATAATTTACTGGCATCCGATGGCATTGTGCCGGGCAATCTTGAATCACCAATTATACTTATGCCCTGATAATTTACTGTTTCATCATTTTTTGTAAGCTCAGTATTACCACCCGTTGATGCTGCAAGGTCAATAATAATAGAACCATTTTTCATGGCACTGATCATCTCTGTTGTAATCAATACTGGTGCCGGTTTGCCCGGAATTTGTGCGGTGGTGATTATAATATCTGCCTTGGCAACACTCTCTGCAATTTTTGCTTTTTGCCGCTGTAAAAATTCTGCTGTCTGTTCAACCGCATAGCCGCCTGCATTGCTTGCATCCGCCGCTCCTTCTACTTCTACAAATTTTCCTCCAAGGCTCATCACTTCTTCTTTTACGGCAGGCCTGGTATCAAAAACTTCTACTACAGCACCGAGTCTTTTTCCGGTAGCAATGGCCTGTAAGCCTGCCACCCCAGCACCGAGTATCAGCATTTTTGCAGGAGGGATACTGCCAGCCGCCGTCATAAACATGGGGAAGTATTTCGGGAACAAATTTGCTGCTGTAAGTACAGCTTTGTAACCGGCAATATTAGCCTGACTGCTTAATACATCCATGCTTTGTGCACGGGTTGTTCGGGGTAACATATCCATACTAAAAATGGTCCATCCTTTGGCAGCCCATTTATTCATCAATAAAAAATTGAACAGGGGTTGATAAATGCCTAACCCCACTTGCCCTTCTTTACTTAATTCAATATCGCTGTCAGAAAAATTGTTGATGGATAAAATGATGTCGGCAGATTTCAGCACTTCTTCCCGGCTTGCTACTGTTGCGCCATTTTCAATATACTTATTATTGTTAGCAAATGCGGTTACACCTGCGGTATCTTCTACCACCACTTCTACATTCCATTTTTTTAGAAGGATCACATGTTCAGGTAATAAGGATACTCTGGTTTCAGGAAATGGTTCTTTTAAAACACCAATGATCATAAGCGGAAAATAATAACCTTAAAGATAAGGGAAAAAGCCCTCTCTCCGGAAGGGGAATAAATCTTTTATAAGGATGTTTCGTTTGATTTTTAAAACCTGCACTCACAAAAAATTAATACCGCAATATAAAGTGCTGCTTCACTTTTATACCATTGCTGATACAAACAATACCGATAAAAAAAAGATCAATAGTAACTGTAACCGCAGGATGTTGTTGAATGGCAGACCAGGCTGCTTCCATTTCCTGGCTCCAGTGTATATCATCAAAAACTAAAATTGTTGTGTTGGTTGAATGAGCCAGCAATTGCTGAAAGTATTGCAGGGTGGGCTCTTTGCGGTGATTGCCATCTACAAAAGCAAGATCAATGGTTTTAAGTGTATCAAAAATCGTTGGCAAAGTTTTATCAAAATCCCCTTGCACAAGCGTTACATTTTTTATATTTAATTGGGTAAAATTCTTTGCTGCAATGGAAGCTATTTGCTTTGCTCCTTCGCAGGTAACAACTTTTGCACTATCATTTCCGCTGGCGAGATAAGTGGTGGTAACACCAAAAGAAGTACCCAGCTCCAGTATATTTTCCGGTTTGTAATATTGCACTATCCTGTATAACAATTGTGCAAATTTTGGCGACTTTAAAGATGAGTTGGCAATATCTTTTACAACACGTTTATTGGATTTTATAATGCTGGAACCTGCACCAAAATCTTCCACTTCAATTGTGGTGGTATCATGTTTTAATTGTGATCTTACTGCTTCGATTTTATCATAACAGGCATAGTTTTTTTTATCGTTTAAAACATGCTCAATAAAATCAAAAACAAACGGAGAATGTGTACCATGTCCCTTTCCATTGGAAGCAGTGAAATAATAGCGGAGATATTTTTTTGTTAACTGAAAAGAGGAATACAATTGATGAGTTATGAATGATGAGTTATGAGTGAGGCCCTGCTTAAGTTATCAATTATCCATTAACTGATTTTCTTCCATATCTGAAAACTATAGCTGTACGCATGTTTTTCATCTGCCTCAAAATCCTGGTTGTTTGTTAGTTGCCATTTGCTTTTATCAATC
>JANYFT010000120.1 GCA_025359625.1 Ferruginibacter sp. | reverse complement strand
GGTACATTGTACCCGTTGCTTACCAGGCTAAAAAATGCAGAGTTTCTTACCTACCGCTGGGTAGAAAGCAACAGTGGCCCACCACGCAAATATTTTTCATTAACAGAAAAAGGAGATGCTTTTTACAAAGAACTGGAAGCCACCTGGAACGAACTTGCCAACGCCGTAAAAGCGCTTTCAGATGCAGAACAAAAACATACCAATAACACCAACTTCAACAACCCGTAATAAAAAAGTATTGCCATAATTTTTGTTGTGGATACAATCAACTAACGAACACGTAACACATTTAACCATGAAACAAGTAATAAATATAAACTTCCACGGACAAGTAGTACCGATAGAAGTGTCTGCTTTTGACTTGCTTAAACAATATACCGCCAGCCTTAATAATTATTTTGCTAACGAAGAAGGTAAGGAAGAAATCATCAATGATATTGAAAGCCGCATAGCAGAACTTTTTCAGGAAAGATTAAAAAAGGGTGTTACCTGCATTACTGATGATGATGTAAATGCCATCATTAAAAGTATGGGCAGGCCCGAAGAATTTGAAGGAGAAGACAGCACTGCCTATAACCAAAGTTCCAAAGCTTCTTCTGCAACCGCCACAGGAGCACAGCAAGCTCAGCAAAACACCAGCAGCACAGCAGCACACAAACGTTTATACAGAGATGAAAATGATAAAATATTAGGTGGAGTTTGTGCCGGTTTGGCTAATTATTTTGGTATTGACGTAGTAATAATGAGGATCATTTTTGTGGTGCTGGCCATTTCTTTTGGGGTGGGTTTAATACCCTATATTATTTTATGGATTGCTGTGCCAAGCACTGCAACCAAAGTAATTGGCGGCACACGAAAAAGATTGTTCAGAGATCCGGAAGATAAAAAAATAGCGGGTGTTTGCAGCGGGATTGGGAATTATTTTGGTATAAATCCATGGATACCAAGGGTATTATTTTTGCTACCTTTTTTGTCTTTTGTTTTTAACTGGAGCCATTGGGGATTTATGGATTTCCCCAATTTTTTGAGAGTGGGTTTTAGCCCCGGCGCATTGCTTATCTATATTATTTTATGGCTCGTGATACCAGAAGCCGGCAGCACTGCTGAAAAACTGGAAATGAAGGGAGAAAAAGTTGATTTAAACTCTATTAAAAATTCAGTGGTGGAAGAAATGAAAGGCGTGCAACAAAGAGCAGAAAAACTGGGGCATGAAGCAAGGGCATTTGCGGAAGAAAAAGGAAAAACCATGGGTGCAGAAATGGGTTCGGTTGCCAGAAGAAGCAGCAGATCGTTAGGTGATATCATTGTATTTATCGTTAAGGCATTTGCTTATTTTATTATTGGCTGTTTTGGATTTGCTTTTGTGGTAGGGCTGTTTGCTTTTGCAATAGCTTCCATTGGCGTTTTTCCTGCAAAAGATTATTTATTAACTGAAGGATGGCAAAACTTTTTTGCCTGGGGCACACTGATATTATTTATTGCATTACCTGTAATTGGTATCATTACATGGGTTATTCGCCGGCTGGCAAAAATTAAAAGCAACCGTAAGGTATTGCGCTTTACATTCATCAGCCTTTGGGTAATTGGTTTGTTTTGTTTTATTGCTATGATTGTTTCTGTTGCAAAAGATTTTAAATCGGTTAGCAGCATTAATGAACAGGAAATAACATTAAGCAATCCGGGGATAAATAAAATGGAAATAACCAATAATTCTCCTGCTAAAAAATACTACCGGAATAATTCTTTAAGGTTCGAACCATTTCAAAACTTTGACGAGGATTCTATGTCTTTAGAAAATGTTACGGTTAAAATTATAAAATCAACCAACGATAGTTTTAAAGTTACCATGATAAAAATGGCGAATGGCAGTAACAGGCGTGCTGCAGATACCTTGGCAAGGCTAATACAATTCAATGCCATCCAAAAAGATTCTTTACTTGTTTTGGATAAAGGTATTTCCATTACGAAGATTGATAAATTTCGTAACCAGCGGGTGATCATTACTGTATATGTGCCGGTTGGAAAGCAAATAAGGATAAACAATAATATTGGCTGGGGACATAATATCCATTTTAACGGGCCATGGAACAACAACGATTTTGATATAGATGTTGATGATGAAGAAAGAGGCTGGGATGAGAATGTGGATTATGTGATGAAGGCAAATGGTTTATATAGACTGAACGGAAAACCAGCAGATGAATGGAAGAATGGCAATAAAAATAAATCGAATGATGATGCCGATGACAGGGAAGATGGAGATACGATAAAGATGACCAATATAGGCGGCACCTACCGTTACAATAACAGTATCGAAAAAATAGATTCATTAAAAGTGGACCTTAAGAAAGTTCAGCAGCAGTACAAAGATTCTTTGTTGAAAGAACAAAACGACATTAAAAAGAAGCAGGAAGAAAATCAAAAAAAACTGGAGAAACTGAATGTTACTAAAGACGAACCCGAAACTAATGCTGATTACCTTTTACAATCTTACAGTCCGGTGGCAAGCATTGGAATAATATAGTTTCAATAGTTGAGTTGAAGTGAAACAAAAGCAAGGTCCCGCCGTAATTGGCGGGATTTTGTTTTGCCCATCCCTCCGCGGCAGGGAGTTATTTGAAGATGTGACTTTTAATCAATACTTTAATAACATTTCTACTCTACTCAATGTACCACAATGATATGTTGTAAAAGTGTGCGATCCGCCGCGGAGGACAGGCTGCGAATGGAGCAACACATGGCTTCTTAGCCCCGACAATAATTTTGTATTTAAAAATAGTAGTTTACTCTATTTTTGTGCCTTATAAAACTTTCAAAAAAAAAGTATGAAAACCACGCCTTTTACAGAAAAACATATAGCGCTGGGTGCAAAAATGGCTGAATTTGCAGGATACAATATGCCCATCAGTTACAGCGGTATCAATGATGAACATACTACTGTTCGCAACAATGCAGGGGTCTTTGATGTAAGCCATATGGGCGAATTTATTTTAAAAGGTGAAAATGCGTTGGAACTTATTCAAAGGGTTACCAGCAACGATGCAGCCAAATTAATTGCCGGGCAGGCTCAATATAGTTGCCTGCCAAATAGTGAAGGTGGTATTGTTGATGATTTGCTGGTATATTGCATTGAACCAAATAAAGCGTACATGCTTGTGGTAAATGCCGGTAATATTGATAAAGACTGGAACTGGATAAATAAGCATAATGATAAAGGTGCGGAGATGCATAATATATCAGAAAAGACCTGCCTGCTTGCTATACAAGGTCCCAATGCCAGTAAAATATTACAATCGCTTACTGATAAAGATATACTGAATTTAAAATACTACACTTTTGTAAAAGGAACTATTGCCGGGGTAGAAAATGTTTTGATTAGTGCCACGGGTTATACCGGTGCCGGTGGCGTAGAGATTTATTTTGAAAACAAAGATGACGATGCCAACAAAATATGGGAGGCTATTTTTGTTGCCGGGGCCGCACAAGGTATAAAGCCAGTTGGTTTGGGCGCAAGGGATACGCTGCGTTTGGAAATGGGTTTTTGTTTGTATGGTAATGATATTGATGATACTACTTCGCCACTGGAAGCGGGGCTGGGGTGGATAACCAAATTTACCAAGGACTTTACTTCCAAAGCAATTTTTGAAAAACAAAAGGCCGTAGGTGTTACAAAAAAATTAATAGGTTTTGAGATGCTTGAAAAAGGAATTGCCCGGCATGATTATGTGATAAAAGATTTTGAAGGAATGATTATTGGAAAAGTAACTTCGGGTACCCAATCCCCATCTTTGGGCAAAGCTGTTGGAATGGGATACGTGGAAACTAAGCATGCCGGTATTGATACAGAAATTTATATCAGCATTCGCAATACATTATTAAAAGCTAAAGTGGTTAAAATGCCTTTTGTGTAACGATAATTTTGCTCCTGATCCTCACAATTTAGGTGGATAAATAGTAAAAACGGATAGAGGAAAGTTGATGTACGGTATTAAAAGTTATCAATTAATAAACTATCAATTAATATGGCCAGTATTCATTTAACCACTTTTATAAAAGCACCCGCTAAAAGGGTTTTTGATTTAAGCCGCAGCATCAGCCTGCATAAGATATCTACAGCCCATACCAAAGAAAAAGCCATAGCCGGTGTTACCAGCGGATTAATCAGTAAAAACGAAACCGTAACCTGGCAGGCTAAACATCTTTTTAAAACACGCCAGTTTACCTCTAAAATAATAGAGATGCAATCACCACTTTTTTTTGAAGATGAAATGACCAGGGGAGATTTTAAAAGTTTTAAACACCAGCATCATTTTAAACAGACAGCTAACGGCATCATTATGATTGATGTGATTGATTTTGAAAGTCCGTATGGAGTGTTGGGGAAAGCTGTAAATAAAATCTATCTGAAAAAATATGTAGAAAACTTATTGATAAAAAGAAATAAAGTAATAAAAGATTATGCAGAAACTGAAAAGTGGAAAGCGATATTAAATTAAATTTGCCCAAATGACTTCAGTAAAACCAACGCTTCATACTGCTTTATCTCCTGCCCTGCTGCAATTATACAATGTAAGTAACAGCATAGTAGTAATCATTGATGTATTAAGGGCCACTTCAACCATTGCCACAGTTTTGCACAATGGGGCAAAATGTATTATTCCTGTGGATAGTGTTGCAGAATGTATAAGAATAGGCAAACAAATTGAAGGCATTACGGCTGGAGAAAGGGACGGGCACGTAGCAGAAGGGCTATCGTATGGCAACTCACCGTTTGAATATCCCAGAGAATTTGTTAGTGGTAAAACTTTGGTGCTTACAACTACCAACGGCACAAAACTGCTACACATGGCACTTGATAAGGGTGCTAAAAAAATCATCACCGGATCGTTCGTTAATTTATCTGCCGTGTGTAATTATTTAATTGAAAAAAAGCGGCCTGTAATTTTGGGTTGTGCTGCCTGGAAAGACAGGGTGAATATTGAAGATACACTCTTTGCGGGCGCAGTAATCAGCCGCATCAAAGATCATTTTGATATCAATTGCGATGCGTCGCAAATAGCGGCAACAATGTATGCGGATGCTAAGGACGACTTGTATGAATTTTTGAAAAACAAGGAGGCATCCCATTATCATCGCCTTACTGAATATGGCCTTGAGAAAGATATCCGATATTGCCTTAGTGAAGATACGGCTAATGTGCTCTGTGTGTATGACGGAGGAAAACTAACGGCAGCCAAACCTCGGGCCTTATAAAACAGCTTAAAGACCCCTGTTTTTAAATCCTCTTTTCTTTTGGGCTACCTCTTTTTTGATACAAACTTTACATTAGCCGCTCCACCTTTCTATATTTTCCTTTACTTTTGTAAATTGCTTTTTTCGTAACAATGTACAGATATAATCCCTTCAACTAACTGTTAGCAGGGTTAAACAATACATCCGAAATCCAACCAGGCATTCTAAATTTTTGTATGGCCTTATCACATCTCATTAAATACGTTTACAATACCGGATCCGACGAAGTTATCCGCCGGGGAAAAAAAATTCATGCTATAGGATATGTAGAAATGGTGGAGCATGATGAATTAATGAACAGTGTTGTGTTTAGGGTAAAAGATGATACCTATAGTACATTTTATAAAGTAGCCGTTCAAAAATATAATGATCCACAATCATTATCCATGCGTTGCGGATGTCCCTATAATTTAGGGGATATTTGCCGCCACGAAGTAGCTGCTCTTTTTAAACTTCAGGAACTGATAGATAAGAATTTGCTTGGTTCTTCCAATTTGCAATACAACCAGCGGCATACTGTGGCCAAAATGAAAAACATTGAGCTAAAGGTTATCCGGGTATTAACAGCCCCTGAAAGTTTTGAAACAGCCGAGATAAGCGTATTGACCAATAAAGCAAAAATAATTGTAGCAGCCAATGAGCGAATAGAGGCAGAACTAAATTACGAAGGTCAAAACTTTCCGCTGGTAATACAAAAAAACGACGAACGTAATTTTGACACTTCCTGCAGGTGCGATGAAACAGCGCATCCGCTTTGTACACATAAAACAATTTTATTTCTCCAGTTATTACAAACCTTTGGACCCTATTATTTTGATACCATTAGAAATTGGGATAAAGAAAAAAATAAATTACTTCAGATTTACGGCTACAGTTTAACAGATGATCTGGCGGGTAAATTTGAATTTATTTACAAAGATGGAAAACCTTTTCTAAAAGTACTTGACACAAATATTAAAAGAGTAGTTGCAGCTGCACCCGTGGAAAGGGCGAGTTATATGCATGAAATACCAAGGTTGCAACAAGAAGTGGCTACCATAGAAATTCCAGTAAAAAAACTGGGATTCATTTTTAATTTTAATACTACAGCTTACCCCTATTTTGTAATAGATGCCATACAGGGAGATGCTGATGAAGACAATAAAAAACTTTTAGGTAAGATAGAAAAACTGGATCTTACAAAATATGTAAACACAGAATTGTTAAGTGAAGATGATAAAATACTGTTGCAGCAAATAAGAAAGTTACAGGCTTCAGAAGTAAATAAATACCTCAACAGAAACTCCCCTTTCAGTGGTATTTGGGAAAATATTATTCAAACAGATGGAGATGAATTTCCGGAAGAAACAAAATTGCTGATAACAGAATACCTGCAGCCAAAACTGAAAAAATTATTCGAAGAACAAAGGGCCAACCCGTTTGTATATTATCTGCCGGAAAGCAAGGTATTAAAAACAGATAACCTGGTAGAAGTGGCTTTGAGTGATAGTTTTATAGCGCCACAATTTAAGATTGTTGCTAAAGAAGATCATTTTGAATTGCAGTGCCGTTTTAATATAAATGGAGCAGCCCAGCCCGTTACCGATAATGAATGTAATAACAGCATTCTGTTTTTATACAATCATATATTTTACTTGTGGCAAAAAGCAGAGGATGTGCTGCAGGCAGAAAAATTTATAAAGAACGGCAACATCAAACTCAGTAAAGAAAACTGGTCGGTGCAAATGCAAAAAACCATCATGCCGTTAACAAAAGAGTATAAAGTTGAATTTGACAAATCGCTGGTAAAAGAAATAAAAAGTGGTGAGCCGGAAGTAAAACTGATGTTGCAGGAAAAAGGCGACTACCTGGTGTTTCAGCCCATCTTTACCTACCAGGGATTTGAAACAAGGGCCAGCGATAAAGAAACTATTACTATACCTGATGGGGATAAAATATTAATTGTACATCGTAATAAGGAAGCCGAACAACGTTTTAACGATATGCTATCTTCACTGCACTCACAGTTTATTCAACCGCAGGAAGGAAACAGTTTGATATTAAAAGGTGCTGATGTGCTGCGTAATAACTGGTTCTTTTTATTTGTAGATGCCATGAAGGATGCTAAAGTGCCGGTATTTGGTTTTGAAGCACTAAGAAACTTTAGGTTTAATACTGCAAGGCCATCAACACATATTCATGTTAGCAGTGGATTGGATTGGTTTGATGCAAAAGTAGAGATTGATTTTGAAGGACAGCGGGTAGGTATTAACGATATTAAAAAAGCGTTGGCAGCCAAGCAATCCTTTGTTCAACTGGGTGATGGCACCCTGGGTATTTTACCTGATGAATGGCTAAAGCGCTACTCATTGTTATTTAAAGTAGGCGATGGTAAAAACGATAAACTGCGCTTATCGAAATACCACATGAGTGTGATTGATGAGTTGTACGAAAACCGGGATGCCACCGAATTAAGTTTTGCATTAGATGAAAAATTCCAACGCTTGCGGGAGTATAAACAAATTCCTGAAATAGTTGCTCCATCTGAATTACAGGCGGTATTACGACCCTATCAGACTGCAGGTTACCAGTGGCTGAATTATTTAAATGAGGTTGGCTGGGGAGGCATTTTAGCAGATGATATGGGTTTAGGTAAAACGGTACAGGCATTAACCATGCTGCAACATTACAAAACCCAGGAAGGCAATTTGAAAGCAATAGTAATTTGCCCTACAACTTTGATCTATAACTGGGAAAATGAAATAAAAAAATTCACCCCTCAACTTACCTGGCGCATACACCACGGTAGTATACGAACAAGAGATATTGTAGAATTACAAAAAGTAAATATTGTGATCACTACCTATGGAACTTTGCGAAGTGACATCCAAACACTGATGAAAATATTTTTTGACTATGTGGTATTGGATGAAAGCCAGGCGATTAAAAATCCTGCTTCAAAAGTTACTAAAGCAGCCTGCTTTTTAACGGCTAAAAACCGTTTGTGTATGAGTGGTACTCCGCTGCAAAACAATACGTTTGATATTTTTGCTCAAATGAATTTCCTTAACCCAGGCTTACTGGGAAGTATGGATTTTTTCCGCAATGAATTTGCCACCCCCATTGATAAATTTGGCGAACAGGAGCAAAAAGATCACCTGCGCAAATTATTATATCCATTTATTTTGCGCCGCACCAAAGAGCAGGTTGCCAAAGACCTGCCCGAAAAAACAGAAACCATTCTTTTTTGCGAAATGGAAAAAGAACAACGAAAAATTTATGATGCCTACAGAAATAGTTACCGGGATAAAATTATGGGCGTTATTGATGAACAGGGAATTGATAAATCGCAGCTGACCATTTTACAGGGCCTCATGAAGTTGCGCCAGATATGTGACAGCCCTGCTATTTTAAATGAAGAAGAAAAATATCCTAATCATTCCATTAAATTAGAAGAGTTAACAAGGGAGATTTTCGAAAATATAGGCGAACACAAAGCATTGGTGTTTTCACAATTTTTAGGTATGCTGGCATTGATAAGGGAGAAACTGACAGAACAAGGTATTAGTTATGAATATTTTGATGGCAGCACTAGCATTACAGACAGGCAAAAGGCTATTGATAATTTTCAGAATAATGATGCCTGCAGGGTATTTTTAATTTCTTTAAAGGCGGGAGGAGTTGGTTTAAACTTAACAGCGGCAGATTACGTGTACATCGTTGATCCATGGTGGAACCCGGCTGTAGAACAACAAGCTATTGACCGTACGCATAGGATTGGCCAAACGAAAAATATATTTGCTTACCGGATGATTTGTATTGACACTATCGAAGATAAAATTCTGCAATTACAGGAACGAAAACGCAAGCTGGCCAGCGAACTGATTTCTGATGATGTTAATTTTGTAAAAGCACTTAGCAAGGCAGACGTGGAGTATTTATTTAGCTAAGCAGAATAGTTATTTATTTAACAGACTTCAAAAAACCATTTTAATATTAGGCAATAAAATTTTTAAGCCTTACAAAATCGTTTTTTGATTCTGAAATAAAAATGCTTTTAAAAGCATTACAAAAGAATTTAATCATGGGTGACAAGTTTAGAGCGTTAAGTAAAATTGAGGTTTTCATCGAATTGGATTTATAACGTAAAGCTAAAAAACTACCTAATCCTTAGCAAGAGTGGTTTTTCGTATTTTTTTTAATAGTATTTTCCGAAGGTTATCCACAAAGCAGCTTGAATTGTTAATAAGTTATTTTGATTAATGGAAGAGTAAAAAGTTTAGAGGTGGGTAAGGAAAATATACCAGTATATATTCGGAAGAAGATAAATAATAAAAGTAAGTTGACCTTATTTTCAAATACTATATTGTTTATTT
>JANYFT010000100.1 GCA_025359625.1 Ferruginibacter sp. | reverse complement strand
GAAAACCGGAGTGAAGTTAAGTATAATGAAATTTCTCCCAATATTATTCATGCGTTAGTAGCCACGGAAGACCAAAATTTTTATGACCATTCTGGTATTGATGCTAAAGCAGTTGCCAGGGCGGTAATAAAATTAGGTACTGATGGAGGTGGAAGTCCGATTACGCAACAATTGGCCAAAATGATGTTAGGCCAGGGAAAGGGTAATATCTTAAAAAGGGGCACCCAAAAAATTAAAGAATGGGTAATTGCTGTAAAACTGGAACGTAATTTTACGAAAGAAGAAATTATTACGCTTTATTTAAACAGGGCTCCATGGGGCAACAATTATGGAATCAGGAATGCGGCAAGAACCTATTTTCAAAAAGACCCGATGGATTTAAATATTGAAGAGTCTGCAGTTTTAGTGGGCATGCTTAAAGGCTTTATTTATGATCCTATTCGCCATCCCAGTGCTTCTATCAACAGGCGCAATACAGTAATAGAAAGGATGGTTGACTGTAAGCAGCATTACCTTACAGATGAACAAGCCAATAAATTAAAGGCAAAACCACTCATTACCAATTTTAAAAAAGTGGATGACAATGTTGGGATAGCTCCTTACTTTCGCTTTGTGGTGGCAGATAAAATGAAAGAGTGGTGCAAAACACATACGAATCCAAAGACCGGTGAAAATTATGACCTGTACAGGGATGGCTTAAAAATATATACCACCATCAATTCTAAAATGCAGCAATATGCTGAAGAATCGGTAGTGCAGCAAATGCCGGTAATTCAAAAAAAATTAACGAGCTATTTAAAAAATACTGCTGATAAAACCTGGAAGGAGCATGAGAATATTATAGAGGCTGCCATGAAAAGCAGCGAACGATGGAAAAATTTAAGAGAAGATAATAAAAAAGATGCTGATATAAAAAAGACTTTTCTTGTGAAAGTAAAAATGAAAGTTTTTGCCTGGAATGTCAAAAGAGAATTGGATACTGTGATGACGCCCAGGGATTCTATTAAATACCACCGGCAATTATTGCAAACATCTTTCGTAGCAATGGATCCAAAAACAGGCGAGGTTAAATGCTGGGTAGGTGGTATAGATTTTAAATGGTTTAAGTATGACCATGTTACTGCTAGCCGGCAGGTTGGCTCTACCATCAAACCACTTATTTATGCTTTAGCAGTTCAGGATGCTGGTTATACACCGTCCACCATGATTGATGGAGGACCTGTGCAATACGGCAAAGAGGTAAGGACTTTTAAGGGCGGTGGAGGAACATTGGCCAATTGCCTTGCTTTTTCAAAAAACACCGCTTCGGTAAGAATGACTAATTTATTGGGTGTGAACAGGGTGATAGAATTTGCAAAAACTGTGGGTATCAGTGCAAAACTTCCTCCTTACATTTCTCTTTCATTGGGCGCTGCAGAAATACCGCTGCTACAAATGTTACAGGCTTACACCATGTTTCCAAACAAAGGCTTTAATACAGAGCCGATATTCATAAGCCGGTTGGAAGATAAGAATGGTAATTTATTAGAAGATTTTAATACGAAAGGCAGCAAACAGGTCATCAGTGAACAGGATGCTTTTACAATGGTAAAGCTAATGGAAGGTGTTGTACAAATCGGCACAGGAAGGTCATTAAACAATTATGATATCCCTTCGCAAAAAGCGGGCAAAACAGGTACTACCAACGACAATGCTGATGGTTGGTTTATGGGCTATACGCCCGAATTGCTTGCCGGCACATGGGTTGGTTGCGATGATCCATTTATACGTATCTATGAAGGAACCAGTGGAGGTAATGAAATGGCTTTGCCTAAATGGGGTTATTTTATGAAAAAAGTATATGCTGACAAGAGCCTGAACTACGGAAAAATTTTGAATTTTGAAGAACCTGCCCAAATGACAAAAGACCCTATTTATGCAGATCAGAATTTTAAGGATATTGTCAACAGCGGCGATAGCAGTAATCAGGAAGACCAGGGAAATGGTAACGCCGGAGATTTTATTGTTGACCCGGTAACCGATAATAAAGCTGCCCAGGTACCTGTAGAAAGCCAGTTTGACAATGGTAAAAAAGATACCGGTTCAAAAATAAAAAGTAAAACAGCACTACCATTATCAACAACACCTCTCCCTGAACAACAAAAAGATCCAAAAGCTATAATACCCGGTGCAATAAAACCAACAGATGATAAAAATAAAAAAAATGCAAAGCCCGAAAAGCCCAAGCCGGTAAAAAATAATGATTATTAAAACAAACAGCTATCAAATAAAAAGCGTGCTAACTTACTGTAGCACGTTTTTTATTTTTAAGTTTTATAATAAAAGACATTAATAAATAAAGGCCATTTTTATTACCGCATCAGGTACATTTTACCATATCCGTTATTAAAGTATTTATCAGTACCACCCAGTCCATTTGTTACCGTTATAGGTTTGCCATCTGAACCTACCCTGGCACTATTTCCATGATATTGATCAAGCGCTTTACCATTTAGGTTTGTAATTACCCGGTACAAATAAACACCGTTGGCTAACTTTTGTCCGTAAGCATCTGTACCATCCCATTTAAAGTCTGTAATATTTGTACCTATATGTATTGGTCCCAGCTCAGCTTTGGTTATTTCTCTTACTATTTTCCCAGTGATAGTTAAAACCTGTATCCGGATATTTTGTGGGGGCTCACTTCCGGTAACTGTAAATACAAATGCAGTAGATGTAGTAAATGGATTAGGGTAGTTAAGCATATTACTGATCATCGGTTTATTTATGATGCTAAAGGTTACCCGGTATTCCAGTTTGCCTGCTTTATTTCCTGCCACATCCTTACCTGAAACAATTAATTGGTAATCGCCATCTTCAGGAAAATAAGGAAGAAAATCAATAGAAGCTGTATTTTCTCCATTAGCTAAATTGGCAGGATTAAACCGCACTGAATCTCCAAAGAAATAATTGCGCAGGTTGCCATCAGGATAACGAACCTGTAGCTTTAATAATGATGTATCACCCAAAGCAAGGAAATGGCTTTCATCTTTTAACTTTATCAACACATGCGGCTTAGCAGCAATGATATCCCTGTTTAAAATATGCACTCCATCAAAAGTTACATCCAGCAAAGGGTTAAACTTATCTTCTTTTACATAAAAATCTTTATAAATAAAATTGTTATATAAATATTGCTCAGGCTGGTCATTATCTGGATTAACCATTACATACAATGTATTACTGCCGGGGTATTCTTTTGTATCAATACTATAATTTACTACAAGCGTATCGCCTGACATTAATGCCTTCTTTTTAGCAATTACAACAGGATGTGGAACATTGTTGCGGTCGGTAATTATAAGTTTTATTTTAAGGCTGTCAAAAGCAACAGCACTTATATTTTTAAATGCTAAAGCAAAATTAATTTTGTCACCTTGTTCAACCGAATCCTTCATGGTATATAAAATGTTGGGCGCAACTGCTCCTTCCGGAACATAATCGGCATTTACTCTCCAATATCTTAGCTGGTTAGGAGTAGCAAACAAGTTATCGCTGTTCAGCATTTTTAATTTAAGGTAAGGGTAAGTAGTTGCATTTATAAAACCAAGTGTAGTATCCAATGCAGTGGGGGCTACTGTTGTCATCAATGTTTGGGTACCCATTGCAGTAATGCCATACACCTGTACTGTTACCACATCCGCTTTTAGATTATCAACACTTTTGCCATACCAATGTAAAGATTTCCAGCTACGGGCAGGGCCAAATGCCGGGGACTCAATGGTACCTGAAATATATTTTGTTGGAAGCGAATAAGCAGGCTCCAGCTGATCCATTACGGTTACACCCATTTTTTGCTGCGGTGTAAAAGAAGGGCTATTTTTCTTGAAAAGAAATACAAAAGGAAGGTTGCGTGTAAAACTATCGATCTGGCTAAAGCCTATCGATTTTAATTTATGGTATATAGAATTTCCTGCTCCAAGTGAAGCCTGATCGGCCTGCCATTGACTTATAAAATTAACGTTGTTTGACCTCCCTAAATTAGTAATAGATACATACATTCCATCAGGAATACTGTCAATGAAATCCATAGCCCGTTTCCTATATTTTAAAGAATCGTAGGGAAATTCGAAAAAGTTCCTACTTCCATCAGAAGCAGCGGCACGCAAACATGGGGCCCAGCTTCCAAAACGACCCGTAACTTCTCCGGTAACAGAATTGGTAACTTTGGTATTTTTCCATGGCTGCAAAGTACTTGGATCATACACATAAAATTGCAATACATTAAACCTGCAACCATAAAAATCCAACTGATCAAAATCTACCGACACATTGATCCGTTCGTAACCTGTGTAAGGATAAATTCCCGTTTTGATGGTTAAGGTTCGTTGTTTTGTTGTAAAACGGAACACCCTGTCACTATCAAGTGTAATGGTATTACTGAAAGTACTTTTGGTATGTTGAAAATAATGAGATTGATTAAATCCGGTACCGCCGTTGGGAAGGTAAACAAAAGAATAGGAATTCCATATTTGTTGCCCGCCGTTGATTGGCACCATGGAGGTTCTCCAATAATAAACAGTACTGTCTGTAAAAGTTATATCAGTTGGTGTAAACTCAATTGTGCCTCCAATGCCACTACCTGGGTATTGTTTTTTAAAAGGAGAATTAAATAATTCGGTCGTATCCATTTCCATCATGTATTGACGTTGCCCGGTTAAGGGATTGGCTGTAGAAGCGCTAAAAGTAATTTGCTGCTTATTTACAATGGAATAATTATAGGGTGCTGTTGGACGAATTTCATCTTCAAGAATATAAAATTCTTTTGTGATGGTATTATTTGTTTCTGATAGCTCTTGAACCTTGTTATCAGTATCCAAAGTAATAATTATTTTATTCAACCCTTTATCCGTTCCGGGATTAACAGGTACAATAAAACTTAATGAATCAGCATTTTTAAAAGCAGGAATCAGCTGATTAAATATAACTTTTGAAGAATCATTTGGTAGTTTTCTTATAACAGTAACCCTTATTGAATCATTGACCACTTTGCCAATGTTCATCATTTTAACGCTAACAGTAAAACTATTATCCGCCACAGAAATAATAGAAGGGCTAACTTTTATTAGCTGATCTTCTACAACAAAATCGGGATAAGCAAAAGCATTTATTCTAATGGCCGGATCTCCATGAAGGTTAAGTTCTTCCAGGTGTATTTGTGTGTAGAAGTCAAGATTTTGCAGGTTACTCCCTAAATCTTGCAAAGTTTTTTTAAGCTGGTTCCCAATAGTATTTCCATAAAGGTCAAGGGAAAAAGCATCATATAATTTTGTATTAAAAAAGTTTAAAAAAGGTGGGATGCCTAAATGAGTGCTTGCGATAAAACCAATACTTCCCCGTTGGTCTGCCAGCACATATTTTTCTGAGAGTGTCATGCCGCCTTGCAAACGGGCAGGATCAAAAATATAAAAATTACCGGCACTGCAACCACTTACATTAAAAAATGGATACCTGCCCTGGTTGGTATAAATTTCGGGGCTGCTTAAATTAAAGGCCAGTGTGTTAGCTGATGAATGACCAAAATATTGAATCATACTTACCCCTCCATTTATCAATTGTTCAATGCGTTCACCATTGGCCTGCTCTACTGCTGAGCTTGATGCTTTTACAAAAGTTTCTACATGGGCGCCAAAGGCACTATCTTCTGCAATTGTTTTGTAATCATTCAGATAATTTACAAATAAATCACTCTCTGCATTGTCTGCGCCGCCGGCAACATTAATGATATTTTTCATCCAGGCCTTATCTGCAATAGTTTGGCTTGTTGATGCCTGCGTTTGCTCGTATTGTTTTACTTTATTTAAATAATATTTAATCTCTGTACCATTAATAACGGCCAAACGGCCAATAGGAGTTAAAGGGACATTTTGCCCGGGGTTACAGGCTAACAACACATCTGATGCAGGCCAGCCAAAGGATTGCACCAAATCAATTTTATCTGTTATAGGATCATTTTCATTTTGTTTGGATTCCAAACCATTCATGCCCCTGCCTATTATAAAAATATATTTAGGTTTAACATTAAACTGCTGGTTGGCGAAACGAATAAAGTCACGTATAGCCGCAGGGTGTTTTTTTATACCAAAGGCAAACTGGTCATTCAATTCATCAATAGTAATTATTTTGGGATGATAACCACCACCTAACGCAGAAGCCCTGTATTTGCTATATTCATCTACATAGTTTACATTATTGCCATCGTTGAATAAAGAAGGATGACTGATAATAATATAATCGCCTTGGTTGGCAACTGTAGCAAAGTTAATGAACGATTTAGGGGTGAGTGTATTTATAGCAATCACATTGGCAGCTTCCTGGTTTACGAGGTTAAATTTCCTTACTGCCATGTTTGAGGCCGGTAACGCAAACCTAACTTTACCAGGCACAGAAATATCACCTGCATATCTTTGGCCATCATTCAAACTATATAAAATAGGTGGTGTTGCGCCCGCATTAAAATTATCTATTTCAAGGTAGTTACCAACCGCAGATGCCGGTAGTTCAAAATAAAAATTCTTTTCATTGTTAAAATTAAATTTCGATGGGTAAGTTAATACCATCTCGCCCACTACAATCCTATCGTTACTATTAGCAACTCCCGGTGGCGGCGTATATCCATTTACTGAAAGCCATAAATATTCAGGGTCCTGAATGGCGCTTAAGGGTATATTATCTACCTGCTTTTTAACCACACTAAAATAGTTCATGGGTGCGTCATCAAAAAGAATATTGTTATAAAATTTTACCCTTAAATTTCTTGGATATAATGCATTGCCAAATGCGGTAATGTAAAAAGATATACTATTAGGAGGCGCTCCTGTATAAAGATGTAAATTAAAAAAATTCTGGTAAAGGTCGCAGCAGGGGGCCGCATTATTACTCGTATAACCTTCGCCCTTATCATAAGAAGAAGAGTAAACATATTCCCCCACCTGTTGGGCATATCCCCGGTTATATTGTGTATTAAAAGAGACGCCTCTTTTGTTCATAAAATACGTATCCGGTGCAAGGCTGTTTCCCGCTATATCATTAACCGCAGTAGTAAATCTTAAATTATTACCGGCAGGGTTAACAGTAAGAAAAAACGTAGCCGTATCCGTATGCAAACTAAAGGTATCAGATAGCTGATAAGATGTATCACGATAAAGGTTCCTATCTGGTTTGCCATCATTTCTTACACCCCAAAATTCAATATAATCAGCGGGAGCTAAAGTGCCGGATGGCACAGATGTAAACAGACCTACCTGCTCTCCGTTGCGCCATAATTGAAATTGTTCAGCAGGTGTGTTACCCAATCCTGCAGCAGACAGCGTGGACTGGTTAATACGACAGACACCTGTTTTGCCTACTTTAAATTTATAGTATGTCTTACTATAATCAATCCAGCTATTATTAAGTTGTGCATGGGTTATAGTAACACAAAGCAGAAAAAGCGGTATTAAAAATTTTTTCATTTTGCTGTAGGGTTATAATATATTGTTGTTATTGTTTTTCCTTTTTCACTAAAGTAAATCTTAGCGAAAATATATGGGTGTACAATGGGTTGGATTGATTGGCAAGGTTGCTATAAGCATAATCAAGCGTTACATTTTTTATTTTTACGCCTGCACCTAAACTTGGCTGGTATATCCAAACCTTTTTTTGATTTAATGTGTCACCGTCTGCCAGCGCTTTTTGAAAATTGGTAACACCTGCCCTTATAAAAAACACCTCTTTTATAGAAGCTTCTATACCGAGATGAGGATCAACACTTATTGGATTACTGCTGATGACAGTATTTCTTTTACCATCAAATGTAAAGTCTAAATTAGCTTCTGCCAACAGGCTGAAGGACGAACTGAATTTAAAATTGTATCCGCCGCCCAGCGTCAGCCTTGGTGATGTTAATTCTGTTGACCGTACGGGAATATCATTTTTGGTAAGGTATAAAACCTCTTTTTCTTTCTCCGTAAATTTAAAACTCCAGGCATTAAAGGTGGTGGTGAGGTCTTTGGCCACTAAACCTAAATGCCAGTTTTTGCCATGCATTTGAATACCGGCGTCAATACCAAACCCCCAGGCTGTGGCAAAGTGCCCAACCTTGCGATGAATGACTTTTGCATTAACGCCAAAGCTTACCAGCTTATCTTCTGTTTCAACAACTTTTTGTGCATAAGAAAGCAGCATGGCATAATCTGCCGATGAAAAACTGGTGATGCTGCCATAATCAACACTGCCATCCGGCTGCACTAAAAATAAGGTATTGGGGATATCATCAACAGCAAAACGTAATATGGATAAACCAATGGTCCTTTTATTATCCTGAATAGGAATAGCCACTGAACCAAAATCGTACTTGCCTATTCCTGCAAAATATTCTGCATGCATTAAATTAACTTCGGGGTGGTCTTTAACGCCCACCAGGCCAGCAGGATTCCAGTAACCGGCAGTGCCGTCTTTTACAGAAGCCACCTGCGCACTGCCCATTGCAAGCCCTCTTGCACCTGCACCGATATTTAAAAATTCGTTGGAATATTTTCTAAATTGAGAAAATGAAGCTATGGGGAATAATAGTATACACAGTAAAAAAGCAGCCAGTTTTGTGCTCATATATAATTAGTTTCCGGTGTTAATGCTTTGTATTTTAAGCTTATGCTTACAAAACGTATTTGCATTAAGTAAATTGTGTCCTTAATTTATTAGAAGATATTATTATTTAAACAAAAATAATAAATATCCAAAATGATTAAACTAGCACAGTATCAATAACCAACACTATTACCTGAATAGACGCTATATTAATCACAAAGGCTGCTTTATAATTATTGGCACCATTAAAAGAAAACTATACAAATGGATTTGCCATCCTGCAAAAAAACTTAATTAATTTTTTCAATTTTTCTAAGCACTTTTGCAAAACTTTCAGTTGCCAGGCTGAATTGTATACCATTAAAAAAGGGACAATGACAAACTTGATACAGGAATTGCAATGGAGGGGGATGATACAGGATATCATGCCCGGAACGGAAGAGCAGTTGAACAAGGAAATGACGACCGGTTATATCGGCTTTGACCCCACGGCAGATAGTCTTCATATTGGCAGCCTGGTGCCAATAATATTATTAAAACATCTGCAAAAATTCGGACATAAACCTATTGCCCTCGTAGGCGGTGCCACAGGTATGGTAGGCGACCCAAGCGGCAAAAGTGAAGAAAGAAATTTATTGAGTGAGGAAGTGCTAAACCACAATATAGTTTGTGTAAAAGCGCAGTTGCAAAAATTTTTAAACTTTGATGCTAATCAAGCTAATGCGGCAGAAATGGCCAATAATTATGATTGGTTTAAAGATTTTACTTTTTTAAATTTTATTAAGGAAGTAGGAAAATACATTACCGTTAATTACATGATGAGCAAAGACAGTGTGCGTAAAAGACTGGCCGGCGATAACGGCATGAGCTTTACTGAATTTACTTACCAGTTAGTACAGGGCTACGATTTTTACTGGCTCAATAAAACTAAAAATTGCAAACTGCAAATGGGTGGCAGCGATCAGTGGGGCAATATTGTTACAGGTACAGAAATCATACGTAAGAAAAGTGGTGGCGAGGCTTTTGCCTTTACCTGTCCGCTAATGACAAAGGCTGATGGCGGCAAGTTTGGCAAAACAGAAAAGGGTAATATCTGGCTGGATGCAAAGAAAACTTCGCCGTACCAGTTTTACCAGTTTTGGTTAAATGCGGCGGATGCAGATGCCGAAAAATACATTAAGATATTTACGCTGTTAAGCAAAGAAGCAATTGAAGCCTTACTGGAACAGCACAAGGGAAATGAGCACCAGCGGCTGTTACAGAAAAAACTGGCAGAAGAAGTTACCTGTTTTGTACACAGCAGGGCTGATTATGAATTTGCAGTAAAAGCTGCTGACATATTATTTAACAACGATACGGCTGATATACTGCAACAGTTGAATGAAGAACAATTGTTACAGGTAATGGAAGGTGTGCCTGCGGTCGAATTTTCAAAAGCGGTTGCTGATGCAGGTGTTGATGTGGTGAGTTTTTTGGCTGATACAAAAATATTCCCCAGCAAAGGTGAAGCCCGTAAAATGGTACAGGGCGGCGGTGTTAGCATCAATAAATTAAAAGTTGAAAATATTGAAATGTTGGTTATTGCAAACGGTTTATTGAATGAAAAATATTTGCTAGTGCAGAAAGGGAAGAAGAATTATTATTTGGTAATTCTGGTATAAGATGCACACGCATTTATTCTTTCAAAAAATCACGTATTGTTTTTATATAAAGTTCAGGCTGTTCGACTGATATAGCGTGCCCCGCATTGGGTATAATAATTAGTTGGGGATTAGTAAAAAGTTCACAATATTCATTTGTAAAACCCCATTTCTGATTGTCGTATTTTGCCTTCATAACTAAAATTGGAATAGTGGAGTTTCTAATTTTAGGGCGGGGGTCTTGTACTTTACTTAGACTATTAAATGTCATAACGCTTGCATAAAACCCACCACCTGCCTCAGCCTTACCTATTTTTGTAGTATCCATAACGGTGGATTTATTAACTTTATAATCAAGATAAGTTTCAAAGTCATCTGCCTCTTTATCAGATGCCAGCTTTTTACCAAATACAGTCGCACAAAATGCCATTGCTTTGGTTCTTAAATTATTTGCTTTTTCATTTCCCTGCGCATTTGTAAAAAGTGGATCATATAAATTCAAACTATCGGGAGCTTTTATGGTTGCCAATTCCCAACGGACAGGATAGATAGGACCGGGGCAAGTGAATATTATTTTTTTTATCTTATCCTGATTTTCAGCGGCAAATAAAACAGCCAAAACTGCTCCCCATGATTGCCCGATTAAGATAACTTTATCTGCATCAACTTTTTTTATAATTTCTTCCAAATCCCTTCTATGCCTGTCGGCAGTGTATTCGGTAAGATCTTTTAACCTCTCTGATTGCCCACTTCCTATTTGATCATATAAATAAATATCAAACCCATCATAAGCTAATTGTGATCGTAAACGAATATCACCGTCGGTGATAGATCCGCCTGGGCCACCATTTAAAAAAATAATTGGAAATGGCTTTTTTACACCTTTAGCTGGAATGATGTGTACCCGATTTTGGAACCTGTTGGCAAATCCCAAAATTGTGTAGCTTCCCGTTTATGAAATTTTGGAACATTGTATGTACGGGGGGCAAATACCAAAAACAAAATGAAGGCTAAAGCCAGTAACAAAGAATATTTGATAAATTTAAAAATTCTTTTTTTCATTTCAATTTACCCTTACTCTTCTTTGCTTGTACCATAAATATTTATTCGTGGTTTGTGATATTCTATTTCATTTTTTGTAGATATTTATTGTATTCTTTCCAACGCACATCACTCCACCTCCACCTGCTTCTTCACAACAGCACCTTCAATCAATTCCGACAAAAATTTTCTTTCGTTTACCAGGTAGCCGTTGCCCTTTTCACAAATATGCACTTTTAAATTTTCGATACTTACGGGGTTGCCGTCTGGTATATCAGCAATGTTACAAAATCGCATATCGTAGCCATCAATAATAATAACGCAACCACTTCCAATGGCTTCCATTTTATTTCCTCCTGTGATGAGCATGCCGGTATCTTCGCCCAAACCAATACCAATGCAGGATGGGTTGGTAGCTACTACCTGCGCCAGGCGGCCAAAGCGGCCACGCTTTTCGAAGTGGCTGTCAAATACCACATCATCCATAAAACCCAGGCCAGTCGTTATTTTTACTTCGCCTTTTAAATGTGCCTTGGTAGCATTGCCTTCGTAAATCATCGTGTTGCTCATAGCCATGGCACCGGCGCTGGTGCCTGCTACTACAAAAGTTTCATCGTTGTGGTAACGTTGCAACATCATTTGAAGCAGATGTGTGCCGCCAAAAGTGGTAGATAAACGCAACTGATTACCACCGCTAAACATAACGGCCTGGCAGTTACTAATCCTTTCAATATATCCGGGGTCTAGTGCATCGGCACGGTTGCGGATGTTCATAATGCTTACATCAGTGCAGCCAATTTTTCCAAAGGCATTCAGGTAGTTCTCTCCTACTTCATTAGGGATCATTGATGCGGTGGTGATTACTTCAATTTTTGCTGTGGGGCCGCCGCTTTCGTTTACTATGCGGTTTAAAATACCTAACTCAATAAAATTTAGATTACTTAGTTTTTGTAATTCCCCTTTTTCGGGTACGGTGCCTTTATCTTCGGCACCACCAATTGCAATAAGTTTTCCACTGGGTTGTTGCATGAACATTTGTTTTGGTGGCAGTAAAATATTTCTTTTGTGTCCGCATTGTTTTACCGCTTAATTTAATGGGTGTTACAAAAGTAACGGAATTGACTAAAACATGTTTTGATTGTAGTTTGTATTTTTTATGCTTGCTTTTTTTTGCTAACTTCCGATTTACACTTTTATTTAAAAAAATATAACGACGGTTTTAACTGTTTATTTGACCCATTTATAAAAACTGTTGCTTTAATAAAGTGAACCCAACCTGAATGCCAACGCTGCCATGTAAAAAAAATGTAGAAGAGTGCGACGCCAATGAAGTTTATCATAGCTTCTTGGCCCGGACAAAAAAAATATAAAAATTTTTAACCAAAACTATTGTTCGAATGAAGATTGCAGAAATAAAAATAATGAGGGGACCCAACTACTGGAGCGTACGCCGCAACAAACTGATACAAATGAAGCTGGACCTGGAGGATATGGAGCAACGCCCCACCAACCTGATACCGGGTTTTAAAGACAGGTTGCAGGCAATGTTTCCCGGCATGTTTGCCCACAGGTGCAGCGTAGGAAAGCCGGGAGGTTTTTTTGAGCGGGTGGACGAAGGCACCTGGATGGGCCATGTGATAGAACATGTGGCGCTTGAGATGCAAACATTGGCGGGTATGGATACAGGTTTTGGCCGCACAAGGGGCACTGGTAAAGAAGGCGAATATTATGTGGTGTTTAGTTATATGGAAGAAGATGCCGGCGTGTTTGCGGCCAGGGCTGCAGTAAGGCTTACACAAGCACTGGCAGATGATATGGCCTATGATATTGAAAACGACATCATGCAATTGCGGGAGATAAGGGAAGATACCCGGCTGGGGCCAAGTACAGGCTGTATTGTTGATGAAGCGGCTAAAAGAAATATTCCTTTTATACGATTGAACAAATACAGTTTGGTGCAGTTGGGTTACGGCATTCATCAAAAAAGAATAAGGGCTACCATTGCCAGTACCACCAGCAATATTGCGGTTGACATTGCCTGCGATAAAGAAGAAACAAAAAACCTCCTGGGTGCTGCAGAAATTTCCGTTCCAAAAGGTGTTATGGTTAGAACAGAAGAAGGTTTGAAAGAAGCTGTGGAAAGTCTTGGTTATCCCCTGGTATTAAAGCCTGTTGATGGCAATCATGGAAAGGGCGCTACCACTAATATTGTTGACTGGGAGATGGCTGTGAAAGCATTGGCCGCAGCACAGGTGTATGGCCGCAGCATTATTTGCGAAAGGTTTATCACGGGCTTTGATTTCAGGGTTCTGGTAATCAACAATAAATTTATTTGTGCTGCTTTGCGTACACCCGCTGCCGTTACCGGTGATGGTGAACATACTATTCAGTGGCTGGTGGATGAAACCAATAAAGATCAACGCCGTGGATTTGGTCATGAGAAATTTTTAACCTCTATTAAACTGGATAATTTTAGTCAGCAAATGCTGGATGAAAAAAATTATACATTGGAAACCATTCCACCAAAAGGCGAACTGGTATTGCTAAAGCCTACAGCCAATTTATCTACCGGTGGCACATCAGAAGATGTTACGGATGAAGTGCACCCTGCCAACATTTTCATGTGCGAACGCATTTCAAAAATCATTGGTCTGGATATTTGTGGTATTGATATTATGGCACCCGATTTACGGGTTCCCATCAGCGAAAATGGTGGCGCTGTGCTGGAAGTAAATGCAGCTCCGGGCTTTCGCATGCACATTGATCCGGCCGTGGGTATTGGCCGTAATGTAGCAGAGCCGGTGATTGATATGTTGTTTCCTAAAGGCAGTAATGGCCGCATTCCTATCATTGCCATTACGGGCACCAACGGAAAAACCACCACTACAAGACTGATTGCGCATATTGCAAAAAGCGCAGGACATAAAGTAGGGTACACCACCAGTGATGGGGTGTATATTCAAAATCAAATGATGATGAAAGGTGATTGCACAGGCCCGGTAAGTTCCACCTTTGTGCTACGGGACCCTACGGTAGACTTTGCCGTGCTGGAATGTGCAAGAGGCGGCATTTTAAAAAATGGCCTTGCTTTTCAAAATTGTGATATTGCCATCATCACCAATGTAAGTACCGACCATATTGGCCTTGGCGGAATTGATAGTCTTGAACAAATGGCCAAGGTAAAAGCAGTAGTAGCCGAGACTGTTTTTAAACATGGTTATGCCATCTTAAATGCGGATGATGATTTAGTGTACAATATAAAATATGGGCTTGATTGCCACATTGGTTTATTTAGTATGGATGAAAATAATTTACGCATAAAGGAACATTGCAATAAGGGTGGGTATGCTGCTATATTTGAACATGGTTATGTGAGCATTATGAAAGGCAACTGGAAAATAAGGATAGCGAAAGTAACAGATATCCCCATCACTTATGGCGGCAAGGCCATTCACAATATCATGAATACTTTGCCCGCTATTTTAGCCACTTACCTGTACAGGGAAATTAAAGCAGATGCTATTAAACATGCATTGGAAACTTTTGTTCCATCACCAACACAAACACCCGGCAGGTTAAATTTTTTTAAATTTAAAAACTTTGAAATATTAGTGGATTTTGCCCACAACCAGGCAGGCATGCAATTGTTAAGTGATTTTTTAGGAAAGATGGATGGCACTCCTAAGGTAGGCATTATCGCTGGCACCGGCGACAGGAGGGATGAAGACATTAAAGATATTGGCCGGATTGCAGCAGGTTGTTTTGATGATATTATCATCCGGCAGGATAAAAGTTTACGTGGCCGTACAGGAGACGAAATTGTACAACTTTTGGTAGCAGGTATTGATGCTACAAAAATAAAAGACATTCCGGTTACCATTATTTATGATGAAAAAGAAGCCATCATGCACGCTTATAATACAGCCAAACCTGGCTCTCTAATTACGGTAATGTGTGATGATGTACTGGCAACACTTGATATGATAAAAGGCCTAAAAGAAACAGAAGATAAATTGTAGCAGGAAAGAGTAACTGCTTTGTATTTTAAAATGGTTTTGGCTGTTTTACCTTCAAACCCTAAATTTGCAGTCCCGAAAGAAATTTTGGGGAAATGATTGGGTTATAGTGTAATGGTAGCACTACAGATTTTGATTCTGTCCGTCTAGGTTCGAATCCTAGTAACCCAACAAAAGCTGAAATAATTTTCAGCTTTTTGCTTTAAAACGAACACCCTGCCCGATAGTTTAGCGGTAGCACCGCTGATTCTGCTTGTGTTGATTCGAATCCAGGCCGGGTAGCCTTGAAAAGAAATTTTACTATTAATGAAAATGCAAAGGAACTCCACAAATTATTTGTAATCATCAAACTTGATGATTGCCTTTTGCATCTCCTTCTACAATGAAAGAATGGATGGAGCAATTGAAACAATATCAATCAGCACTGGAAGAAAGCGGCAATAATTTAAGCTACGCAGAATTTACCGAAACCACCGTTTTCAAATACCTAAGCCAGTTCTGTTGCCTGGCGTGGAGTATATGCGTAGCCTGTCTCAACACATCATGTGTAACCTGCTCAACAGCTATAACTTTTACTATGTATGATTCCACCTGTTTTATTTTGTTGTTTAGTATGCGATTTTATTTATTTATGTAGAAAGAAGCCCACTCTTTTTATTTTATGTAAGCCAGGAATTCTTTTTTTGTTTCTTCCCTGTTAAAACGTCCATTATAGGAGGAAGTGATCGTACTACTTTGCGTATCCTGCACCCCTCTTGATGAAACACAGAGATGTGTCGCATCCACCAGTACAGTTTCCATCCAAGACTAAACATGTTGCAATATAGTTTTAGTTTTGTAAGATTGAAACCAACCACAAAACAACATTATCATACCAGGTGTTATATAAATCAGTCATAATTTTAAACCCATGCTTTTTAAAAACAAATTGAGACAGCAAGATGAATGTTGATAACTGAACAGGCACAATATTTTTTTAAGAAAATACTTATCTTTACAAGCGACAAGCTAATCAACCCTTTTTAAAGAAAAAATATCATTATACTATATTACCATAGAATTTTTATTATATCGTTGGTAACGATAGGCATTGCAATTACCACCACTGCACAGGACACCACTTTTAAATCAAAACATGCTGCCATTTTTTTCCCTTATCCAATGTATAAAGAAAAATGGCGGTCTTCCATAGGCTTTACATTATTGACCACACCTGAAGATATTACCGAAGAAACAAGAATTAGGCTGCCCTGCGGCGACTATCGCCTGTTAAGGAAAATTAATAAACATTTTATTTTAGACAACAGGCTATTGTTCCAAGTTTTGCAAAACCATATTTCAACCGGCATCCGGTATATAAAACCCATAACTGATAATCTCTATTTTAGTGCCGGCGATGATATTGGTTTTTGGTTTGGTTATTTAAAACTAAGTGGCTTTAACAGCAAAGCGACAGGATGGCTCAACTATTCTCATATATCATTGGGGTATAAAACAAAAAAGAATCTTCTTATAACTTTTAAAGCACAGGTTTCTGCAAGCTTATCATACCAGGCTATTACCGGTGACAATAAAGTTACTATAGGCAAAAATGCTTATAATGGTGAAACATTTACCCTTGCATTTGAACAACCTTTTTACAATAAGAAACACTTAACCCTGGCATTTTCTACCATTAATAATTATTTTTATTGGCAAACCTGGGCATTATTTTATAAAACAAAAAGAAAAATATTTTATCCTCAGGTAACAGTAGGATTTATTCTATGAAAAAAATAATTATCATACTTCTTTTATCCGGATTGTTTTTATCCTGCAAAAAAACATATCAAGTAATAATGCCTGATACCTCTTCCTGGGATCTTTTTAAAACACCGGTCGCATTGCCTTTGATTCAAATTACAAGGTCTGCAATGGAAGGTGTGTACGACATCCCTGAGGGCAAAGATATTTTTGGAGAACTGGTCGCTATTAAATGGAGTTATGTGATTAATAATGGCGACACTACCTTTCATATTTCAGGATTTTTTGGTAAAGACATTGCTTATTTTATTTGCGAAGGAAAACAACTGAACGGGTCTATTTTAATGAATGGATACTGGCGAAAAATGGTAAGTACTGAAACAGGTATTATGCGTTTAACGATTGACCCCACGGATGGTGCAAGTGTATTGTTAACTGCAGCTCCGCTAATTACCTCGGGGAGTATAACCATCAATGGAAAATTTGGCAACGGACAAGAAGAACCTCAGATACCTATAACACTTAAGTATAAACGACCACTAAATAAAAGCCCTGCTCCTTTTCAAATAGCGGCCCATCGTTCCGGTGGCCGTACATCTGATTTGTTACCGGTGTCAGAAAATTCAGTAGCCATGATTTTGAAGACACAGGAATTTGGCTCTACCGGTGTTGAAATTGATATCCGTTTTACACGAGATGGCGTTCCCATTCTTTTCCACGACAATACATTGAACCTTCGGGTGATACAAAAATGTGGCCTTGTTGGCCCAATAGAAAATTACACTTATGAGCAGCTATCCACTTTTGTACGGCTTACACATGGTGAAAAAATCCCTACATTAAGGGAGGCATTAAATGCAGTGGTGTACCAAACGTCGTTATCCTTTGTTTGGCTAGACACTAAATACACCAGTTCTATTAAACCGGTACAAGCCCTTCAAAAAGAATTTATACAAAAAGCTGCAGCCCAGGGTAGAGGGCTTGATATTGTAATTGGACTTCCAGGTAAAGACCAGTTTAATCAATTTCTTGCATTGCCAGATTATACCACCACTCCTGCTTTGTGCGAATTGAGTATTGAAGATGTAGAGAAAATTAATGCAAAAATATGGGCTCCACGTTTTACAGAAGGGACTCAGAACGATAAGGTGGCCGTTGTTCATGCACAGGGAAGAAGGGCATTTGTTTGGACTGTTGATGTACCTGAATTTATAACCCGATTTGTAAATGAGGGACATTTCGATGGCATCTTATCTAATTTTCCATCTTGCGTAGCTTTTAATTATTATGTACATGAGTAAAGGAGTTATTTTGTCAGTTGCAGTAATGGCAGTGATAGCTATTAACAAATCATTTGCACAAACTACTGTTAAAACAGATAAAGTAAAAACAAAAAAAACCTTGGTATTGTATGTTGGTGGTGGATTAGCAAATTATTTAGCCCCAATTAAAATACAACCTGTTAATCTACAGAATAATATTACAAGAACCAGTGCTACCGGCACTATCAGGATTATGTGGCATCCGGGATATCGTTTAAATTTAGGTATCGAAAGCGGGTATAGTAATTTTTATTCTTACTATGTAAAAAACAATGGAGTATCAGGCAAATTAAGCCTGCATGCTGTTCCTTTACTCCTTGTATGGTCAATGCCAATAATAAAACGGGTGAATATTTTTTATGGTTTGGGGTCTTATCTTTTAACTACATATCTTAAATATGATGGTGTTGTAAAATCCAAAACATTTAGTTTGGGCTCGAATATTGCTTTATCCTATACACATCCACTTTCAAAAAAATTAGGCATCGCCGCAGAGGCAAAATGGATGAATGCTTTCGTTACAAAAGACAATCTGTTGTCTTTAGAGGTACAGATGGTTTGGAAGTTTTTAGAATTTTGATAAATAAATTCCATCATGGCAAAATCCTATATTTTTTTACTACTTGGTTTACTCCCTTTTATTTCCATAGCACAAATTCAATCATCCTCAGCTTTATCCCGAATTGAAATTGCTTTCATCAGCGATACCCAGCAACCTATGATGGTGGAAAAAATTATTCTCAAACCAACGCATAATATAAAAGCAACTTCCCTTCTTTTTTCCGAAATTTTAAAAACGAAACCTCAAAGCCTTTATATGTTAGGTGATGTGGTTTCGTTAGGATATAGGGACCATAAATGGAAAAAAGTTGACCGCTTTTTGGATAGTTGCCGTAAAGAAAATACCATGGTATGCGGCCTGCTGGGCAACCACGATGTAATGGGCCGGCGAAAAAAAGGAGAAAGGAATTTTAATAAAAGATTTCCGGAAAATGTAAGGACTGGTTATGTTTCAGTGACCGACTCTGTCGCCATTGTTTTACTGAATTCAAATTTTAATAAACTTTCCTCAACCGATAAAAACAAACAGGCGGACTGGTATCAATCTACATTGAATTCATTGGACTCTAATGAAGCTATCAAGGCTGTGATTGTAACCTGCCACCATGCACCTTATACCAATAGCAAAATTGTAGGCTCCTCAAAATCGGTCCAACAAAATTTTGTTCCTGCCTACATCACCTCAAAAAAGGCAAGGCTATTCATCACCGGCCATGCGCACGATTTTGAGCATTTTAAAATAATGGGCAAAGATTTTTTAGTAATCGGCGGCGGCGGCGGCTTGCACCAGCCGCTTGATAATTCTGACAAAAGAATACCTGATATGGCGTTAGAATATAAACCCTTGTTTCATTATTTATCCGTGCACAGGGTAGCAGAGGAATTACAGGTTACTTCTCATTTTCTTAAAAATGATTTTGACAAATTTGATGCAGGTCATTCTTTTAAAACCAGTCAATCATCCTATGCAACTACAAAAAATGAGGGTGATAGGAAAAACACAGATCCATAGTCCTCAAATAGCATCCCCAAAAATTGTAAACAAGTTTACTTTTAAAGTTCCCTGTTTTCTGGAGGCGGTTAATCTTTTGTAATTTCGGATATTTTTAGGAATGTTTCCGCTATTCAATAATAGCTTTACTTTTTCTATATAAGTTTGGAGTGTTTGGTGCTTATTGTCAACAGAAATTAGTATAATGAATTTCAGATCAAATTTGTAAATACTTTGCTAAAATTTTAAGTTCTTCTCAAGTGTCAGAAAAATATTAAACCCATTAAATACTGCTAAACTTAAAAGTTCTCCATTTTGCTTGCCAAGCCAATCCATGTCTTTTACTGTAAAGATTTCAAAATCTTCGTCAAAACCAAATTTCAATTTTGTTGGCAAAATTTCATCAAGCAAAATTTTCATTCAAGATTTTTTCCGAAGTTAAGGTCTTACTGGCCATTTCTAAAACCTGAATAGCTAACTCTTTTTTAACAGAAGGGAAGTTTTCCAAAAATTCATCCAATGTTTCCCCTGTTTCAATATAATCAAATAAAGATTGTACAGGAACTCGTGTACTTGTGAATACAGGTGTGCCACTCATTGTTTCTGGATCGATATTAATTGATCCATAATTCATAGCCTATCTTTTAATAAAGTTAAGAAAAAAAAGGAACTTGCTGCGAAGTGCTGTTATGGCGTAGTCCGGAGTTAAAAAAAGAAGCCAGCCTTCTAAAAGATTGACTTCCCTTTTCATGCAACTATTATTTTATTTCCCACCAATCGTTTTCAGCATTTCTTTTACAGCAGCTTCCAACTGTGTGTCCTTACCATTTAAAAATTCTTCGTAGGGCAAAGGCACATGCATATCTGGTTCCAATTGCAAATTTTCTGTTGGCCTGTTTTCTTTACCAATGGTTGCTATCATCGGTATACCAAAAACCATGGTAGGGTCAATCTGTGTTTCCCACCAAACGGCAGTACCCGTACCCGGAACCGGCATGCCGATCAACTTACCAATACCATTGGCCTTGTAGATATAGGGAAACATAAAAGCATCACTGTAATTGCTCTCGCTCATTAACACACAGCTTGGGTTTTGCCACCTGTCCATTGGTTCGCTTGCCGGAACAGCGTTTCCCTGCGGTGCAAAACGTAAATAAGACTTGCCACTCAAAAAAGTATTCAAGTCATTGTGCAACCAGCCACCTCCGTTAAACCTTGTATCAACAATTAAGGCTTGCCTGGTTTTATTACGGCCCATCACTTCATCTACAACAGTTCTGTAACTACCGTCATTCATGCCTTGCACATGTACATAACCAACCTTTCCACCACTTAATTTATCCACCATATTGTACATGATATTTGTCCAGCGTTTATACATCAAAGCTGCTTCTTCTGCAAATAAAATTGGCTTCACCGTTTCTTCAAAACGTGCATTGGCTTTTGCATCATATACACTTAGTAAAGTATTTTTTGTTGCTTTACGGTTTAGTAATTTGGCCCAATCGATACTATCGGTTATGGGCTCGCCGTCTATCTTTTCTATAATACTGCCAGCCTTTATTTTGCTGCCCGCTTTATCTGCAGGGCCGCTTGTAATTACTTCCGTTACTTTAAGGCCATTGCCAGTAAAGGTTTCATCATACAATAATCCCAAAGCAGCAGTAACATCCGGGTTAAGCATTTGAGGGGTGTACCTGCCCCCGGTATGAGAGGCATTTAATTCTCCCAGCATTTCACTCAATAATTCCTGAAAATCGTAGTTGTTGCTGATATGGGGTAAAAATTTAGCGTAAGTTTCTTTATACATTTTCCAGTTAATTCCATGAATGGTGGTGTCATAGAATTTGGCTTTCACCTGCCGCCAGCAATGGTCAAAAATATACTCCCTTTCTTTGGCTGCGTCCAGCACCATATCTGCTGCAATATTGATAGGTGTAGACTTTCCGGCATCATCAATTTTTAATAAGCTGCCATTGTTGGTTACAAAAACACTTTTACCATCTTTGCTCATTTCAATACCGCTTGGCGTAGCGCCGAGTTTCACCAATATTTTTGTATCGTGTGTTCGGGGTTCAGTAACCCATAAATCGTAACCCTTTTCAAAAGCGGCGAGATAATAAATTTTACTGCCATCCGGCGTTATAACATAATCGCTGATAGAAGCACTGTTAATGGTCAACCGGATTTTCCTGTTGTCGATCCCGGTAAAATCGGGTGTCCATTTCTTATTGCTTACAGAATCTTTTTTGACAGTAGAATCTTTTTTGTCGGTGCATGATTTTTCTTTTGATAAAGCATAATCATCTTTTGATAATTTAAATTCATCGTAAGCTACGGGGTCTAAAAAGGCCCCATAAATATCTACTTCCCTGTTACCCTGAAAAGCCAAAGAACGCCGGCCCTCCCTGTTATTGATCCATGTCATCAGCCTGCCATTTAATGCCCATTTGGGATTGTCTTCTCCAAAGCCGCTATTGATCGGGTGCAGTGCGGTACCTGAACCATCCGCTTTAAGGATAGCGGCGTGGGAACCACCAAAACCAAAGTACTCATCATCTGCTAAAATGTATTTACCATCCGGGCTCCAGTTATAATCGATATCACCATCTGCATAACTGTAGTTATGCCCGGCAGGGATAATAGTACGGGATTGTTTGGAAGCAAGGTTATACACTTTAAGAACATTCCTGTTTTCGAGGTAGGCCACTTCTTTACCATCAGGGGAATATTTTGGTAAAAATTCTTCGTTGCCGGTGGCAATAAGAGGTTCCTCTTTCAGTACGGTGGCAGCATAAAAATAAGGCTCCTCTTTTCTTACAATGGAAGACGTATAAATATCCCAGTTATCGTTTCGTTCTGCAGCGTAAATCAGGCTTTTGCCATTGGGCGCCCACTCCACCATACGCTCCTGCTGCGGGGTATTGGTTATGCGCTTTGTTTGTGTGCCATCAACACTTGTTACAAACACTTCGCCCCTGGTAATAAAAGCAATCTTTTTGCCATTGGGTGATAATGCAAAGGCACCTACATTACCATTTACAGGTACATTCTTCTCCACATTCTGCCTGCCATCATTAGAAATTTGGATGGCTATTTTTTTTGGCGAATCTCCATCTGATAAGGTGTAAATATCGCCGTCATTTGTAAAGCATAAGGTGTTGTTTTTACTGATGCTTAAATGGCGTACAGGATTTGTTTTAAATGAAGACAATTGTTTTTCACCTGGTGTTGCGCCCAGCAGCTTTTTATAAACATTTTGATTGCCGTTTTTTTCGCTCAGATAATAAACAGATAAATCATCATTGCCAAAAACCGGCTCCCTGTCTTCCCCTTCAAAATCACTTATTTTTTTGTATTGGTTGCTCTTCATATCCATCAACCAGATATCTCTTGTAACCGATGAAGTATGGTGTTTACGCCAGGGGTCTTCATAACCTTTCCTGTCTTCAAATACAATTTGGTTTCCCTTGCTGTTGTAATGAGCCCTGTCCATACCAGCACCGGATAATAACACGGGCCTTCCTCCTGAAATACTTACTGTGTAAAGGTTTTGAAATAAGCGGGGACTATAAAAACGTACATTGGATGCCTGGATATTTCTGGAACTACCAAAAATAATTTGCTTGTCATCTACCGAAAAATCGAATGGAAAATCACCTGCACTATTGTAGGTAATACGGGTGGGAGTACCTCCTGCGGCTGGCATAACAAACACATCAAAATTTCCATAACGGTCACTGGCAAAAGCAATGTTTTTTCCATCATGGCTCCACACCGGCATCATATCCTGTGCTTCGTGAATGGTTAAAGGAATGGCAGTACCCCCACCGGCATCTACTTTATAAATATCGCCTTTATATCCAAAAGCAATGGTTTTTCCATCAGGAGAAATAGCGGGGTAACGCAACCAGGAAGGATTGTTTTGAGCGCTGCTGCTAAATGCCGTGAACAAGAGCATCAGGCATAAGAAAAAATTTCGCATAGTAGTTTGTTTGATATAGTAGATACAATTGCACTAAGCAAAGTACTATATCCATTCAAAATTTAAAATTGTTTTTTATAAATAGTTGTTTAAGGCTTACAGATGGCCAAACTCCTTATTAACTGCTATGGTAAAATTTGTAAAAAAATTACTCCGCCTTTTTCATAATGAATGATTTATTTACTATGCTATCAAATATGTTAACTATTATTCAATGGTTTATTTTTCTGCCAGGTTAAATAAATACCTGTTATTTTATTCACCCCTATCTTTAGAAAAAAGGAACAGGCAATGCTTCATTTCCAACAACAGCTTAAATAAAAAATCAATTAATTTATCTTTGGCAAGTATAGATTGTGACCAACCTAACGGGATAATACTATAATTAAAAACCAATAGTTTTTATTTTTTTCTTTTGGCCTTCCTCCTTATTTTCACCACATGCCAGTAACTCATCCGCATATTATTCAATTATTACAATGCATAGAATTAGAAGAAAAGGAGCAGATAAAACGATACAGCTTAGATCAGCAACATACGCTTAAATCGTTAAAGGCAGAGGGTTTGGCCTTGCACCCCATAATAGTTACCCGTAAAAGTTTTGGCTATGCTGATTATCCTGAAATCAGTTTTCGTTTAAATTTTCCGGCAGAAACCAACCAGTTTAAAGATGGCGCTGCAATAGAATGTTTTTGCACCGGCGAAGAACCCGTTAAAGGTGTATTGATCAGCCTGGAAGGTAAGGTTGGAGAATTCAGGTTATTTGCTCCTGACTTCCCTGATTGGATAGAAGACAATGGTGTGGGAATAAAATTAGCACCCGATCAGCGAACTACCACCATTATGAAATCGGTATTGAATGGATTAGAGAACAATAAGGAACTGTATAAATTATTTGAATGGTTACACAACAGTTCATCAAAAGAAAAAACCTTTTCCGGCACATCTCCTATTTCATTGCATTTCAAAAACGAACGTTTAAATAACAGCCAACAAAAAGCTGTAGCAGCCATTTTACAAAACGAAAATATCACCATAGTTCACGGACCGCCGGGCACAGGCAAAACCACCACATTAATTGAAGCGATCATCCAGTTGATAAAAGCAGGAGAAAAAGTTTTAGTAGCAGCGCCCAGCAATACAGCAGTTGACAATATCGCCAAAGGCCTGATTGTGCAAGGCGTAAATGTATTAAGGGTTGGCAACACAAGTAAAGTAGACAGCACTATTTTTTTACATACACCCGAAGGCAAGCTGGCCAATAGTAAACAACAAAAAGAAATAAAATTATTAAAGATAAGGGCCGAAGAATTTAGAATGATGGCCCTAAAATATAAAAGAAGTTTTGGCAAAGCTGAAAGGGAACAACGCAACCTGTTATTTAAAGAGGTAAAAAATATACGGACAGATATAAAAAAACTGCAAGCCTATAATGAAGAAAAATTATACATCGAAGCCAGTGTAATTTTGGGAACGCCCATCGGCTTATATGATGCAAAAATTAATCACCATACATTTCACACCCTGGTAATGGATGAAGCCGGTCAATGTATTGAACCGCTTGCCTGGTGCATTTTTCCGCTGGCGCAGAAGTATGTGCTGGCAGGAGACCATTTGCAATTGCCCCCAACTGTATTAAGCAATGAAGCTGCCCGTTTGGGTTTTAATAAATCTATTTTAGAAAAGAGCATCACAAGTGTTAGCGCTATTTTTTTATTGGATACCCAATACAGAATGAGGGAAGCCATTGCAGGTTTCAGCAGTAATTATTTTTACAATGGCTTACTGCAGACTGTTGACCACCTTAAAAATAGCGGCACCCATATTAGCTTTATAGATACAGCAGGTTCAGGTTTTAATGAGGTGCAGGGCAGCAATGGCATGAGTTTGCAAAACGAAGGTGAGTTACAAATTGTGCAACAATTACTAACCACAGAAAATTTGGATCCGCTAAAAACAGCATTCATTTCTCCCTATGCCGGACAAGTGGCTGCTGCTAAAGATATATTGCCAAAAGAGATGCGTATCAGTACTATTGATAGTTTCCAGGGGCAGGAGCAGGAAACAATTATTTTATCTTTAGTTAGAAGCAATGACGATGGTGATATTGGTTTTTTAAAAGATTACCGCAGAATGAATGTGGCTATCACAAGGGCTAAAGAACAATTGTTTGTGGTAGGTGATAGCGCCACTATTGGCGGCGATGCCTTTTATAATTCCTTTTTATCTTACATAGAAAAATATGGAAGTTACAGGACCGTGTGGGAATTTGAGCTACAGTAAAATCTGTATAACCTGAAAACATAATTAGCAGGAGCCAGTTAACCTGGCATCGCTACCCCTAACATTTT
>JANYFT010000164.1 GCA_025359625.1 Ferruginibacter sp. | reverse complement strand
CTATTTCGTAGATCCGCCACGCTACACTATTGATGAGTGTATTGAAAGAGGATTAACTTATGCTGTTCCATTAAAAGCAAAACTAAGGTTGAGCTGTAATGATGAAGAGCACGTTGATTTTCAAACAATCGTTCAGGATGTATTTTTAGGAAATATCCCTTACATGACACCACGTGGTACATTCGTTATCAACGGCGCTGAAAGGGTAGTAGTTAGTCAGTTGCACCGTTCGCCTGGTGTATTCTTTGGACAATCTGTACATCCAAACGGAACCAAAATTTACTCTGCAAGAGTAATTCCATTTAAAGGTGCCTGGATGGAATTTGCTACTGACATTAATAATGTAATGTATGCTTACATCGATCGTAAGAAAAAATTTCCTGTAACTACTTTATTACGCTCTATTGGTTTTGAAACTGATAAGGACATTCTGGAATTATTTGGAATGGCGGATGAAGTAAAAGTGGATAAAAAATCTTTACTGAAATATGTGGGCAAACGCCTTGCTGCCCGTGTATTGAGAACATGGGTAGAAGATTTTGTAGATGAAGATACCGGTGAAGTGGTAAGTATTGAACGTAACGAAATTGTTTTGGAACGTGATACAGTACTGGATGAAAGCAATATAGAAATGATTGCTGACATGGATGTAAAGAGTGTATTTGTACAAAAGGAAGAAGTGAGCGGTGATTATGCAATCATTTATAACACTTTAAATAAAGATACTTCAAACAGTGAACTGGAAGCGGTACAACACATTTACCGCCAGTTGCGTGGAGCAGATGCGCCTGATAACGAAACTGCCCGTGGTATCATTGATAAATTATTCTTCAGTGATAAGCGTTATGATCTGGGTGAAGTAGGCCGTTATAAGATCAATCGTCGTTTAGGATTGAATTTCCCTATTGAGAAAAAGGTATTGACTAAAGATGATATTATCGCCATCATTAAAACCCTGGTTCAGTTAACCAATGGTAAAAGTGAAGTGGATGATATTGATCATTTAAGCAATCGTCGTGTACGTACTGTAGGTGAGCAATTATATGCTCAGTTCGGTGTTGGTCTTGCCCGTATGGCTCGTACCATCCGTGAAAGAATGAACGTTCGTGATAATGAAGTTTTTACCCCGGTTGATTTGATCAATGCAAGAACTTTATCTTCCGTTATCAATTCATTCTTTGGTACCTCACAATTATCACAATTCTTAGATCAAACAAATCCATTAAGTGAGATTACACATAAGCGTCGTATCTCCGCACTTGGACCGGGTGGTTTAAGTCGTGAAAGAGCTGGTTTTGAGGTTCGTGACGTTCACTATTCTCACTACGGCCGTCTTTGTACAATTGAAACTCCTGAAGGTCCAAACATTGGTTTAATATCTACACTTTGTGTACATGCGAAAATCAACGATATGGGCTTTATTGAAACACCTTACCGTAAAGTAACAGATGGTAAAGTGGATATGAAGAAAACTATTTTCCTGAGTGCAGAAGAAGAAGATACAGCGAAGATTGCGCAGGCGAATATAGGTATGGATGAAAAAGGAAACTTTATAGAAGATAAAATTAAGAGTCGTCAGACAGGTGATTTCCCGATCTTAGATAAAAATGAAGTGGAATATATGGATGTGGCACCAAACCAGATTGTTGGTTTAAGTGCTTCTATGATTCCCTTCCTGGAGCATGATGATGCTAACCGTGCTTTGATGGGATCTAACATGCAACGCCAGGCTGTACCGTTGATTCGTTTGGAATCTCCGATAGTTGGTACTGGCCTGGAAGGCAAAGCTGCCCGTGATGCAAGGATTCAGTTACATGCAGAAGGTACAGGTGTTGTAGAATATGTTGATGGTAATGAAATTCATGTTCGTTACAATCGTAGTGAAATGCAGCAATTGGTAAGTTTTGAAGAGGATTTGAAGATTTATAAAGTAACAAAATTTATCCGCACCAACCAGGAAACTTGTATCAACTTACGCCCTGCTGTTGTTAAAGGGCAGAAGGTTGTGGAGGGTGATTTCTTAACCGAAGGTTATGCAACCAAAGGTGGTGAAATGGCGTTGGGCCGTAACCTGAAAGTAGCATTCATGCCCTGGAAAGGATACAACTTTGAAGATGCGATTGTAATTTCTGAAAAGGTAGTTAAAGAAGATTTATTTACGTCTATCCATATTAGTGAGTTTGAAACGGAAGTGCGTGATACTAAATTGGGTGAAGAAGAACTGACACCGGACATTCCGAATGTAAGCGAAGAAGCTACCAAAGATTTGGATCAGAACGGCATTATTCGTATTGGTGCACATATTAAAGAAGGTGATATCATCATTGGTAAAATCACACCAAAAGGCGAAAGCGATCCAACTCCTGAAGAGAAGTTGTTACGTGCCATTTTTGGTGACAAAGCAGGCGATGCAAAAGATGCTTCTTTGAAAGCGCCAAGTGGAACGGAAGGCGTAGTAATTAATAAGAAATTATTTCAACGTGCCAAGAAAGATAAGAATGCGAAAGTAAGAGAGAAAGCCAGTTTGGATAAGATTGAAAAAACGCATGAGAAAAATGAAATTGATATTTTAGAAATGTTGGTTAATAAATTACAGACCTTGTTGAAAGACAAAGCTTCTGTAGGTGTTAGCAATAATTTTGGCGAAATGTTGATTGGTAAAGGCGCTAAATTCAATCAAAAGAATTTATCAAATATTGATTACCTGAACGTGAACCCATTGGGATGGACGGGGGATGCAAAAACAGATGACCTTATCAACATTCTTTTACATAACTATAGCATTAAATTCAACGAAGAATTAGGGCGTTACAAGAGAGAGAAATTCAACATCAGCATTGGCGATGAATTACCTGCAGGTGTATTGAAATTAGCCAAGGTTTACTTAGCAGTAAAACGTAAGCTGAAAGTGGGTGATAAGATGGCTGGACGTCACGGTAATAAAGGGATTGTTGCCAAAATTGTTCGCCAGGAAGATATGCCTTTCTTAGAAGATGGAACTCCGGTTGATATCGTATTGAATCCATTGGGTGTACCAAGTCGTATGAACCTTGGACAGATTTACGAAACCGTATTAGGCTGGGCCGGTGAAAAACTGGGGGTCAAATTTGCAACGCCAATTTTTGATGGTGCTAGTGTTGACCAGATTGCAGGTTACATTAAAGATGCAGGTTTACCCACCTTTGGACATACTTACCTGTACGATGGAGAAACAGGTGATCGTTTTGATCAGAAAGCAACTGTAGGTATCATTTATGTAATTAAACTTCACCACATGGTAGATGATAAAATGCATGCCCGTTCAATAGGACCATACAGTTTGATCACTCAACAACCGTTAGGTGGTAAGGCTCAGTTTGGTGGACAACGTTTTGGTGAGATGGAAGTTTGGGCATTGGAAGCTTATGGAGCCAGTAACATTTTGCAGGAATTGCTAACGCTTAAGTCTGATGATATCATCGGAAGGGCTAAAACTTACGAAGCAATTGTGAAAGGTGAAAATATTCCAAGGCCAGGCGTACCCGAATCATTCAATGTGCTGGTGCATGAATTAAGAGGTTTAGGATTAGACTTAACTTTCGAATAAAAAGATAAACTCTGGCTCTCCCTCAAAAGGGAGAGTTTGGAGATTTGAAGGTGCACTGCAAAGCTGAAAAAGTACAAGTGAGTGACACAACGATGTTGAGTAAAGGTTAAATGATCGTTCCAAAAGAATTATCAATTATCAATTAAAAAATTATCAATTAGCAAAATATGGCATTCAAAAAAGAAAATCGTCCCAGGTCAACTTTTTCTCAAATCACAATCGGTTTGGCTTCTCCCGACAGCATTTTAGAAAAAAGTTTCGGTGAAGTGTTGAAACCTGAGACCATTAACTATCGTACCTACAAACCTGAAAGAGATGGATTGTTTTGCGAAAGAATTTTTGGCCCGGTAAAAGATTACGAAT
>JANYFT010000084.1 GCA_025359625.1 Ferruginibacter sp. | reverse complement strand
CACACAAAAAGCAACTCATAGGGCTGTGCCAGTGCAGCAAGACAACAGCAGGGGGCGCATAGGGAGCAGGGGGTTTTTGCGATGGCATCTGTGTGCAGGATAAACCGCCGTAGCGACCGTGCTAAAAATGTGGAGGAGGCTTTTTTATTTTTTGCACTACAGAAAGGCGTAGCCACCATAAAGAAAAAATAAAAAAATAGCCGACGGACTGCGGGGCAGCGAAGGGTTAGCAAAACCATGACAGAAACGGCGAAGCCTTTTTGGCATGTGTTTTTTTCTTCGAGCCGCTGCAACCGCAGACAACTTAGCCCAAGACATATTTGCAATGGAACGAAGTGGAATTGCAAATAAACAGAAGGGCGTAGCCACCACTTGAAGAAGCGTTGGGTGATTGCTGCTTATTTTTTTAAATGCGGTGGCCATATGATTGGCTTAAAAAAATAAGCTGCAATAGCGGGGTTATTTGTATTACTGCTTAGCCTTTTTAGGCTTAGCAGTAATACTGGTTTGTGAAAAAAAAGCGACGAGTGTTGAAGGCAAAGAAGCCGGGCAAAAAGCAAATGCTTTGAGGCACGAAAAGCTTTTGCTGAGGGAAGCCGGAGGTTGCCATAGCGCTGGTTTGTGTGTTGGCCTGGCTACCGGAGGCGGGGCTGTATTTTTGCATTAGGGATAGAGCGGAAATCCTTTTGCGCCAGCAAAAGATTGCAGCGAAAGCCCGACCCGCCTTCTTTGAGGCGGGGAATGCCATTAGAAAAAAATTGTCTGAAATGGGATTTATTTGATTTTGGGGATTGGGGAGAATATTTTGATAAGAGTAGTTAAAATGCCGGCACAGGAAAGCAACGCACTTACAGCACCTCACTCCTGCGCCTGAGGTTATTTTAATAAATCAGCTCCATAATTATTTTGTTTTTTTACATATTCTTTGAAATAAAGTATTTTAACTACCATAAGTAAGGGTTATTGGACTTTTTTAGTATTTGTTTTCATTTATTGGAATTAAAATATTGTTACAAAATTTGGTATTATCAGAAATGGTTCTATTTTTGTAACATCTACAGCACAATGACAATCTCCAATTCAAATATAATCATCGGCCAAAATATCAGAAGCCTTCGAGAAAAAATGGGGCTTACTCAAGATGCACTTGCCCAATATTTGGGTACTTCAAGAGAACAGATTGGTTACTACGAGATAGGCCAACGAAATATTCCATCTATTCAATTGAGCAAGCTGGCTAATCTTTTTTGCATGAATGAATATGATTTTTATGAAGAAGAAATGCAAAACAGAAGTATCAATTTAGCTTTTGCTTTTAGAGCAGAGAAACTGCAAGCGCAAGACCTGCAAAGTATTGCTCAATTCAAAAAAATTGTCCGTAATTATCTAAGTATGAAAAATGTTATGGGAAATGGATGATTTGTTATTAGAAAAAGCTTCATCTTCATTTCGGTCGGAAAATGGTTTAAATAATGCTGACCCCATCCGCTTGAAGAGTCTCCTTCAAAAACTAAATGTAATTACCGTTTTTTCTCCCTTGTCAGATAATTTTTCAGGCATGGCATTAAAAGCCAATTCGGACAAACGATTTATGCTGGTAAATAGTAGCCAATCGTTGGGTAAACAACACTTTACTATTTGTCATGAACTTTATCACCTATACATACAACCGGATTTTACAAGCCAAGTTTGCCATACTGGTTTATTTAATAAAAAGGCAGATAAAAATGAATACAATGCGGATGTATTTGCAAGTTACTTATTGTTACCTAAAGAAGGACTGTTAGACAATATACCCAACTTGGAAATAGTCAAGAAAAAAGTTTCCTTAAAAACCATATTATATATTGAACATTTTTACTCTTGTAGTAGACGGGCATTGTTGGTTCGACTAAAGGACCTTAAACTGATTACATCCTCAGAGTTTGAAGCCTTTACTATAAATATTCAAAAAGGGGCGTTGGAAAATGGATATGCTGTTGACCTATATAGAAGCGGAAATCAAAACACAGTAATTGGTGACTATGGCATTATTGCCAAACAGCTTTTTGATAACGAAAAAGTTTCTGAAAGTCACTACTATTCCCTGCTGGCCGATCTTGGCATTGATGTTACCAAAATTGATGAAGGTCAGCATGAAGAAGATTAACCGTATTATATTGGCTGATGCAGACCTCATTTCTCATTTTATAACAGCCGGTGAAGCAGAAAACATTCACCTTATTTTCCCCAACAATGCTATTTACATGCTGGATAAAGTGCATGCTGAATTGCAAAATTGGAAAAGTGCAAATGTTGGTTTTATCATATCAGATTTATTGCAGAAGAAACGAATAAAGTTGATGGACTTTCCGGAAGATGATGAAGAAATAAAAAGAGAATATTTTTGGATAAAAGGAATGCAGTTTAAAGGGGATGGGGAAAGTGCCTGTCTAGCTGTAGCCAGGTACAATAAAAATATTTTGGCCAGCAGTAATTTAAGAGATATTAAAAGCTACTGCGTCATGCACAAAATCGACTACCTGACTACAATGGATTTTTTATGTGTCGCATTAACTACTGGCGTATTCGATAAAGCAAGATGCGATACTTTCTTAAATAAAGTACTGATTGCAGGAGGTAAATTACCAGTAAAAGGTATGAAAGAATATACCTGCAGAAATATTGATTTCATTTAAATACTATTGGTAGATTTTGAATTTACCGGGGTTGGTATTTGTATATTCAAGTATTGCTTTGCCGAATTCAGATTCCTTATCAGAAATTTTTAAATACAAAGTATCAATAGCTCTTGTCATAGCCATCAGAGCCCAGGTGGATGCATACATACTTTTGCGTTCTTCTAAAGTGAATACAGTATCCATCAAATAAATCTCTGCATCTTTCTCAGATCTTTTTTTATCAAAAAATTTGTCAATATCAAAACAGGCAACTGACCAAGCTTCTAAACCTCTGCAAGAATTATAAAAGATTGTTCGCACTTCTCCATATGCTGGTATATACTGGTTCCTTATCTCATCATTAGTGCCATCCCAATATTCACAATGCCTGCCAAGCATCTCCATAAATTGCCATACATTTTCGGTTGCCTCGTTATGTTCCTCAATATTACCATATTCATTTATAATTGCAGAAGTGCTATAATCATCATCCACATTTTTTCTGCTTGGGTTTAGTAATATTAAAAGACTTTCATAAGGGCAGCAAAAATTAACTTCCCCCTTTAAAAGAAGATTTTCGAAAATTTCTGATGCCATTAGTTCACCATAGGGCTGACGAAAATCAATTATAACTTCCCCGTGATCTTCTGTCTCCAGCGGTATTAAGTCCAACTCAACATTAAATCGGTTTGCTATAAAATTACAAATATGAAGAGGCCTTTTTTTTAATCGATATGATTTATTACCCGAGGAATAGATTTTATGGGGAATGCTAATACCTTTTGAAGCTGTCCAATTACATAGCTCAACATGGCGAATCAATTGTTCTTTTCCGCCATTAGCAACAGCTATGTTTTTTGCAAAGAAAACTTTATATAAAATATCTTTTTCGTCCCGATGACAATCTTGTCCTTCATCAATTAAAATAACAGCCTCACCTAATCTATGGCCCGACAGTACTTTATTTACCCTCTTTATATAAATATCCCGTGGTATTTTACCGCCCTGCAATTCTTCATTATTTAGATAAGAAGTGGCATAGGCCATCGTTGCATAAAGAAGTTCAAACTTTAATTCTATATTATATTCGTCATAAAAATCCGATGGATTATTAATTGCTTTAAAAATATTTTTTAGTACCCCATAATAGTCAGATATAAATATGCTGTTACTACAAATGGATTCCAAGGATAACATTTTATAGGTAATGTATTTTTTTGAGGAAAGCTCAAATCCGCTAGTAACACTTAAATTATTAATATGCAGATAATTCAAATAATCGATTGCAACTTCTTTTTGGGCAAGGTCAAGTTTTTTGGTGTTGCTAATTAACTCCTTTAGAATTCGGGAGTCATTATTGTAGCCCAATTTTTCGCCGTTAATTGCAATAATTGATTTAAGGATTTCAGTAGAGGTATTGATACGTTGCGTAAGCAATCCCTTTAAGTGACTTACTCTGTTTTCTGTCATTAATAATAAGACCCCCAAGTTTTTTGATAATCTAAAAAAGAAAGAGTGCAAAGTCATCACAGAATAATGCAGGTTTATGGGGCCATCCTCTCTTTTGTCAGGCTTTAAAGAATTACTAAATGCGTGAATGGTTTTAGTTATATCGTAAACCAGCAAATGATTATACGTAAAGAATCTTGCGCTTCTCCTTTTCCTTAAATGCTTGGTCATTAATTTAATCAACTCACTTGTTTTACCTGTGCCAGCTTTTCCTTCGAAAATAATTAGCCTATCGTTTGTATCTTGATTTTCTTTTGCTTCTTTTTTATATGTTTCTTCAAAAGAGTCACTATCAAATAATATGTTTTCATTGTATTTTTTTTGTGTAGGACTTCTATCTGTTCGGGAAATAGTATTAGCAAGCCTATCAATTTTTTTCTTTGTGATAAAACCATATTCAGAATCTTCGGAAGCCTTGTCGTTAATTCTTTTAATGTCATCAATGAAGTGGCTGTAGCCATTTGGATTGCTCCATCTTCTGCAGGAAACGATATTTCTATCAGTAATGAAAGTTAAATAGTTAATGAGTGTAAATCCCAGCTAAACTGACCCCCTTCCGCCATTTTAAATTGACCCCCTAAAAAGCGATTTAAAAAGGGCCCTAAAAAAATCCTGGTGAAGAGGACTAAAAAGTAGATAAAGAACTGTTGTTTTGGAGGCTAAAAATAGTGATTAATTTTTGCCGGCGTTTTTTATAAATATGATTCCATTGGTGCTGCTTTTCCTTTTTGTTTTTTTCTTAATGACTCACCGTATAATTCTATTCGTATGGATTGATGAACGATTCTGTCGAGTATTGCATCGGCGAGTGTTTTTTCTCCGATCACTTCATGCCATTTTTTTACGGGTACCTGTGCGGTGATAATGGTAGATCTTTTGCCATGGCGATCTTCTATAATGTCCAATAGTAAAGCCCTGCTTCCTGCATCGAAGGGGTGTACACCAAAGTCATCTAATATCAAGACATCCTGTTTTTCTATTTTAGAAAGCTCTTTTAAATGGGCCCCATCTGCTTTAGCCATTTTTAAATGCGACATTAATTTTGCGGTGTTAGTGTACAAAACTTTATACCCCATCAGGCAGGCCTGCTGACCCAGGGCAGATGCTAAAAAACTTTTACCTGTTCCGGTACTGCCGGTGATAAAAAGATCTTCGCCTTTTTTTATAAAATCGCAGGTAGATAAACGTTGTACAATATTTTTGTCTAATCCCCGGTCACCAGAATAATCTAATTGCTCAATACTGGCACTGTAGCGGAAGTTGGCGTTCTTAAGCCCTCTTTGTACGCTTCGATGTTTCCTGTCGTCCCATTCGCTTTGCACCAGGTGCTGTACCAATTCATCATTTGTAAACTGCTGCTGGCTCTGATCTGCTTCCAAACTGGCCTTGTAGGCCTGGTGCATACCCAGCAGCCGCATGTGACTCATCATTTCTAAACTGTCTTTGTTCATTGGTGTTGTTTTATTTGATTAATAAAAATTGCTGTTGTATGATGGCTTTATTGATAATAATCTTCTCCCCGGATATTGTCGTGCAGGGGCATGCCGGTGTTATCGCCAGAAGGTTTTTGTTCATCTTCCAACGGAATAAAATCTGCTTTTGATTTTAGTATACGTTCTATCATTCCAAAGTTGTACACGTTAAAGCTATCGGCTCTTTTGCAGGCATTGATGAGCCTTGTTTCACCTACCCGTTTTTTATAATTGATAATACCCTGGCAGGCTCTGTAATTTTTTTCGGGATACTCGTTTCGAGACAATACTTTTTTAATGTAGGCTACCACCGCTTCACCAATTAATGCCGCATCGGCAATAAATTTTTCAGGGTTCCATTCCGTAGGGTACCGGTGCCAGGAAGCAAGGTGGTCTTCGTTTTGGATGTATTTGTCTTTGCCAAAACAGCGAACATGAACAGCAATTAATTCATG
>JANYFT010000439.1 GCA_025359625.1 Ferruginibacter sp. | reverse complement strand
CCTGATTGGTTGAGCTTACTGTATAAAAAAGTATTTTGAACCTGTGATGCTATATACATTTTTAACAGCGCCTCATTTTGTTTATAAAAATCAACATCGGATAAATTACTTTTAGCATAGCTTTTAAAAAATGGCTGCTCTATATCAATCCGGTAAAGGCTATCCACTTCATTATTGGTTTGAACAATAATTTCGCCTCCATCAATATAAAAATCTTTCATCTCAAATTTTACCTTTCCGTTTTCATCGGCCCCTGCGGTTTGAAACTGTGCTTTTATGCCTGGTACAGATAGGTATGCCTGAACATCCTTTACTGGTGTTGCGGGTTTAAGTGCCGTTATTTTACCACTAATAATATGTCCGTTTATTTCCGGCAAAAACTGAAAGGTTGATTTTTTGTTTGATAAAATATCATCCCATTTAAATCTTCTCCATCCCTGTGTCAGCATCAGGTTATCCATTGCCGCTGTAGCAGTGTCATTATTTTCTTTAAAATAATAATCCGAAGATTCTACCGGCCCTGAAAGATCTGCATCAAGCAATAGGTAGTTGTTGATGTACTGCTCATCAATAGTAGTGAATGAATCGACCCTGTAAACAGCCATGGACATATTTGCAGCAACCGGCTTACCCTGTTCTGTAACTGAACTCACATTAATGTTTACTTTTTTACGCAGGCCATACAAAGGCTCGTCGGTACCAGCCTTTATCTGCAGGCTTTTTACCGGTCTTTTAAAAACCAACCTTTCGCATACAGGCCGCTTGTTATCATTAAAAATAGTAAAATGAGAAATGCCTTCGCCGGGTTTTGAATCATCCACAAAAAATACAGCTTCGCCGTATTCCAGGTTACTGCTCATCACTGCTTTCACAACATTACGGGTATGCACAAATAAATAAATGGCAGCATTGGATGTATTGTTCTTATCGGTGGTTTGAACGGTTATTTTAATTTGCCCTTTCCCCGTATTTTCAAGGTGCATTACATAACCGTTGTTATAGGCAACGGGCAATTCTTTAGTCTGCTGTCCCCCACCGGATAGCTTAACAATTGCCTTGTAAACGGAACCTGCCAAAGGTGTAAATGTAAAACTGCCAATACCAAATTTGAGCGGATGAAAATTAGCAATGGTATCCCCTTTTTCATTCACCAATATTCCCTCTCCGTATATCCCTTTACCAAACTGGTTAACGAATTTAAAACCCACCTTGCTTTTAATACCATTAACCAGGTTACCGCCTTCGGGAAAGAAACTGATTTCATACAAAGCCTTTTGTGCAACCCCATTTTCGGGCTGTATTTTTTGTACGTTTATTATAACAAGTTTTTTTTCAAAAAAATAATCGGTGCCATAATTTTTCATCCAGTTGGTATAGGCCCGCAGTTTATAATTTCCTGAAACTATTGTTGGAGGTATATAAAACGAACCATCTCCTCCCGTACTATCCATTGCTATTTTTGCCTGTAAAACGGCCTTATTATCTTTATCCAATATTTCAACATAAGCAACTTTCCCTATGTTGATCGGGGTATGAAAATACGCATCAACATTATAAATTTTGAACCAGCAAATTTCACCGGTTACATAATTTCCTTTATCGGTATGTACAAAAATTTTCTCATGTAAATTGTTCTGTCGCCATGTATCAAATTTTGTTTCTATTACATCCTTCTGATCCTCCTGTGCATAAGCGGCAGCAGGCAGGAGCATAGTATTTGCCACTGCAATCAACAGCAATACTCTCAGCAATTTCACATACGTTAACTGCCTTAATAAAAAAAAGAAAGAATAATTTTTTATCATAATTTTTTTATTGTCTAAGGCCAGAAATCAGGTTTTACATTGGTACCGGATAATCTGCAATCAACGCACTCTGCAGTTGAAATATTAATGGAAATTATCGCACCTCCAACGTCCAATTGTTTGGGATCTATTGGTAATTTTCCACTGGCCTGTGCTTTTATTGAATCAGAGTTATTAACCACAAAACCCTTAATGCATCCGCTTTGATAATTCCAGCCTGGCAATTCAATGTTTTTGATAAATATGCGATTTTCCCTGATGGTGCAGATATTGAAAAAGCCAATTACAGGCAATTTTGGATTATTTGTACAATGTATATTGCCATTTAATTCAGAAGGCTGTGCATCAAATACTGATCCTACAGACTCTGTATTTTTTTTCATTCTTTCTAAAAAATCATAACCTGCCCTGCTCCATGCGTATTGCTTTACCAATACAGAATACAACACATCCAGTTTTAAAGAACCGTTCGGGATTTGAATTAAAGGCAAATGAATAATATCCTGGGCCAGTTTTGCAGAAGAACCTAAGTTAATAGTACTTGAAGCATTGAACTGCCAGCACTTGCTTATTTCAGGATCGTTTGCATCCCTGTTTTCAACACTCCATATATCAGTGGCATTTGGGCCTGGTGTTATTACCCATTTTAATGATGCAGTAAAAGGAGAATGAAATTCCCATGTTTCATTAAATTCCCATTGATAGTATCTTGTATTATTTGCCGGATCATGCGTATTAATAAATAACTGAACACCCTTTTGATCCAGCACCCAATTGATACTATCAATGGGCGGATTATATCTCACCTTCACAAAATCTGACTGGTAATTTTCGTTATTGCTGGTGTTAATTGTCAACCTGTAATTATGTGCGGCATCTAAATGAATATTACTTGTTGTGTACGTTCCGGCATTATTTTCGTAAAGCTGTATCGTATTATTAAGACTGTCTTCCAGCAATACTGTAGCACCCTGTTCCGGCTTTACTGTACCAGCTTCACTTAAGCTGGTAGTACGGGATAAGTGGATATTGGTCGCATCACCATCATTGTTAATTACGCCTTCTACAACAAGGTAGCCTGTAACCACAGGTAGCGCAGGAGATATAAATTTTTCTTTGCAGCCGGCAAGTGCTATCAGTATTGCAAACAACAATGTGCTGCTGATATTTTTTTTAAAAACGTCTATCATGATAAACTGTTATAAATAATTTGTAGGTACGTTTCAATTTTTCTCTTTATTAAAATAACCTGAACTTGCAGCATACAACCTCCTGTCAGCATCATTAAAACCTGATATTAAAATTCACAAAAGGGATAGCACTTCCAAAAATGGAAAGTTTATATCCATTGATCACACCGTTTTCTGAAACATAATAAACAGAATAAGGATTTTTTCTTCCCGTTAAATTGTACACACCAATTGTCCATGAATTGTGTGTTACCTGGTGCACTTTATGATTGCCATCAATATTTAGTGAAAAGTCTGTACGGAAATAATCGGGTATGCGGTATTCGTTGCGGCCAGCATACAAAGTACGTGTGGAACCAGCATAATAAAATACACCAACAGGAAGTGTAATTGGGCGTCCAGTACTATATGTGGCATTAAACGACATGCTGAAACGATGATTAACCCGGTAGTTGCCAATTAGGGTAGCATCATGCGGCTTATCATAATTGGCAGGATAAAAATTCCCTTTATTAATTAATTCTCCCACGGCAAGATTATCCTGTTTTAGTAACACCCTTGACCAGGTATAACTAAACCAGCCATTTATTTTACCTGTTAATTTTTTCACCAAAAACTCAACTCCATAGGCCTTTCCTTTTGTAGCAATTACATCTGTTTCCAGATGATGATTCAATACCAGGTTTGCACCGCTTTTATAATCCAGGTAGTTGCTCATTTTTTTATAATACACTTCCAGGGAAATCTCGATGGTATTGGCTTTAGAATTTTTATACAAACCAAGTGAAACCTGTCCGCCGGATTGTGGCTTGATAGAGGCATCGCTTAATTTCCAAATATCGGTTGGGGCCATCGAAGCGGTATTGGAAAGCATATGGATATATTGCCGCCCTGTATTGAAAGCTGCTTTTACAGAGAAGCTTTCTGTAAAAGCATAGCGGGTAGAAAATCTGTATTCGGGGCCGCCATAAGTTTTTATTAATTTTCCCTTATTATAAAAAACGTTACCCGTTTGGTTGCTTTCTGTAATAGATAAACCAGGCGCATAAGTATTGACTGTCTTTGGACCTAAAAATTGATATAATGAAACCCTTATACCTCCTTCGATTGTAAGGGCATTGGTGATATTATATTTGTCATTCAGGTACAATGCACTTTCCAAAGCCTGCTCTTTTTCCATCTGATCCGGTATTACCAATGAGTTTTTACCATCAGGGGTGAAATAGCCGGGATTCAGTTTATAGTAAATTGAATTTACACCAAAGTCAATGTTATGTCGGTTATTAAGGTAGTAATTAAAATGCGCTTTAAAATAATTTTGGTGAATATTAAAGCCCATTTTATAAGCATTGAGTGGCAGTTTGCTGCTGGCAATATTGTAACTGTAATCATCAGTTCCGGCTGTAACAAGGCTGTTTACTTTGTTACTAAAAATATGTTTCCATTTAACCGAAAAATTTTCGTTCCTGTAACCATAAGCAGTATCGCTGTTAAGATTAAAACGGTCCCTGCTATAGTAGCCGGTAAAATAAAGTGTATTTTTTTTATTGATCTCATGTGTTATGGAAAGATTGAAATCATAGAATCCGGCCTTGCTGTTTTTATACTGATCGGGCAACAGGTTGAGTAACCAGTTGGCATAGGTTGATCTTGCTCCTAAAATAAAAGAGGTTTTATCTTTTATCAAGGGCCCTTCTAAATTAAAACGGCTTGTAAGCAAACCTATGCCAGCACTGCCGGTAAGTTGTTTTTTATTTCCTTCCCTGCCATTAATATTCAATACAGAAGACAACCTTCCACCATACTTTGCAGGGATACTGCTTTTATAGAGTTCCACATCTTTAACCACTTCCGGATTAAAGGCTGAGAACATCCCGAAAAAATGCGATGGGTTATAAATGGTGGCATCGTTGAACAGGATAAGATTTTGATCAGTTGAACCGCCTCTTACATTTAAACCGGTACTTGCCTCTCCTACTGTTTTTACCCCCGGCAATGTAGTTACTACCCTCAGTATATCTGCTTCCCCAAATATAACAGGCACTTGTTTGATAGTTTTTATATCTATCTTTTGCAACCCCATTTGAGTACTCCTAACATTACTTAATTTTTGTGCAGATATGATAACATTTTTGATAGTTAAGATCGTACTCTGCATATCAATATTCAGTTTCCCATCACTGTACAATTGTATCTGCCGCCGGGTATCCTTCATCCCCAAACTTTGTAAACTTATTATATGCCGGCCCCTGGGTAAAGAGATAGAAAAATAACCAAACTGATCTGTTAATACAGAAACATTTGGCTGATCAACGTGTAAAAAGGCTCCCACAACAGGCTCCCCTGTCTTTGCATCTGTAACATTACCAGCCACGATCACATTTGTTGTAACTGCTGGTAAAAATTTATCGCCTATGTCATATACTTTATTTTCAAGTGTGGTTTTTGGGCTATTTTTTTCCAGCGCTTCTGCTTTCTGCTGTGCTTTATTATCGGAATACAGTTTATTGCCCATTCTTTCACCTGCAATATCTCCTTTTGGAAAATCTACGTTGATGCGTTTTCCTTTTGTAATAAGTACATAGTCCGGATAAGTGATAGCGAATTCAATATCGGTGTGTGCAAAAGCTTCTTCCAACACATTTATTAATAGCTGATTTTTTTCATTAACACTAATACTGACGCTATCGAATAATGCGGCATCATAATAAAAATGTAGACTGGTCTGCTTTTCCAGTTCAATCACCAACTGTTCTATATTTGCCGCATCCAGGTTTACAGTAATCAATTTTAAAGAATCCTTTTGCGCAAAGGCATGCTGGTGGCCCATTACCATAAATAGTATAATCCATATAACAGAGCAGCTTTTTTTCATTTTACTTTTTTAAACTGTCGTAATAAGCCGTTGTTTTTGTCAGCGTATTTTGCCGGTCTCTTTTAAAACTTAAATCATTGGCTTTAATAAATTGCTGCACTTCGCTTTTTTTATCCTCAAATACGTCAAACAAATTTCCTTTGTTTTTAATGAGGTAAAATTTGTTGTCTTTTTTTATGTAGTAGTAATCATTTCTTTCTATTGAAATCTGTAGTTCTGTACCTATTGATAATTCATCCCTGCTAGTTTTAATTTCTTTTTTCAACAGGCATATTTTCCCTTTATACAAAAGATTGTAAAACCCGCTGCTTATAAAGTTATTTACCAGGCTGTCTTTTTTTATGTGTATAAAATCTGCATTATACAAGTTGAAATATTGCACTTTTTCCTTCAGTAATTGTATCCGGTTTCCCTGGTCATTTATGATCAATTCATCTCTTATTTCATCATACCGCATCAATATATTATCATACTTTATGCCATCGTACATTACGGTTCCTGCAACAGGCGCAGGGGAATAAAAATAGGGATCGCCTTCCTTAAATTTATAGAGGTATTCTCCGTACCTGCTGCCATTATATAAAGCTGATTGATCACCAAAAGATTGATGGTATACTGCCATAGCATTAACCAGAGCCTTTGTATAAAAAAGATTCTCATTAACACTATCCTGTGCAAATACATTAGGGGAGTAAAAAAAAGCATACAACTCACCATGCGGCAAGTGATAAAAATACCATTTGATGTCATATAGTCGATTAAAAAAACAAGCAGATAGTTATTGAAATGAAAATAGTTTTTAAATATATGGAATAAATGATAAACGGAACAAATAATAAAACAAGCAAATGATGCTATCTATAAAAAACAAACCAGTTTTCACTTGCATCCCAATATACTAAACTCTAATTTAGTCTTCTCTTTCAAACCCCTCTTGCCTTCAAAATTATCAAGCTGAAACTTCCTGAAATAATTGCACATGCCATAAATCCTATCTTTTAAATTCCGGTTTATAGGCTATTTTGTAATGCTCTTGAGCCACTTCGTTAATATCCAATATTTGTTTAGTAAAACCATTTGTTTCCGGTTTTAAAAAAATCAGGTTATACTTCCGGAACCACGGAAAATTTGGACGTTACACGTTATTCAATTTTCAAAGATTGCTTAAATCAATTCCTGATGGAAAATTGTATGTTTCAAATGTGGGCTTTAGCCCTGCTGCCCTGGGTGGCGGTCAAATACTACAGATCAATGTGCGACATGATGTGGATGATTAGTCAATATCATCAAACCGAATCCTGCCCGCTAAAACATAAATAAAATAATGTAACGTTCTAAAATATTGCACCCTGCTTATGCAGGGTGTTTTTTTAATTTGCATTAATCCTATTTTACAGGATGATATTTGCAATGGCATATTTGCCCGTTAATAAATAAATCAAAACAGCATTGGCTAATTTGATATTTTGTTTCAAGTTCTTCATGCTTTTATTTTTATTGATAATAGAATGGCTTATTTTTTTCTTCAAGATATTGAACTCCAAAAGTGTTTATGATTTACACCACATGCCTGTTACCACGTCAATGCTGTTGGGATACTTTTTTATTTCCGGCATCACTGGAAAGGAATGTAAAAGCAAAATTAAATGCAGGCATAAAACTTAACGTTGAATTGGCTGCGATATTATAAGCTGTACCATTGCCTGCATTGTTCCTGAAATAGTTTTGTTGAAATTATTTATTTTGGTGTTGATACTCATTTCTTTACCGGGGCCATTTTCTATAAATCATTTTGATACGTTAGAACAAGCTTTAAAAAGCCGTTCCTTTTAACAAGCTATCTTCAATAAAATCAGGGATGATATTATTTTAAGGTTTCTGATAAGCAAATAATAAAATATCCGCCTCTCCTTCTCCGCCTTCATTGGAAATATACATATCTCCTTTGCTGTTAAAAGCTATTCCTTCGGGCTGCTTAAATAAGGATGGGTCCAGCGGATAATCTTCTATTACTTTCCATTTTTCATTTAATACGAGCAGTAATTTATTGACTGATGAAATAATAAACCATTGATGCGTTACAGGGTTTTTAGCAATACAGGAAGGATGAAATTTTCCTTTGCCCTTGCCCTTAATATCTTCCGGCTTTATCAGCGATAAATCAATTTTTAAAGATCCGGTCACTGTTAAAAGTTTACCTGAATCCAGTGCAAGTGTATATACAGAAACTTCTGTCTTTTCATTATCGGTCATGCAATTTTTGCACAGGGCGAAAAGCTTTCCATTGTCCGAACTTAATCCTTCATATTCTCCCTCCGGCAAAATATTGATGTATTCTTTTACACTGTCTGCTTTTTCTTTTCCAATTTCTGCGGTGGAAAAAAGGAATAAGCTTCCTTCACTTCTTAATACTGCAACCATATTATCATTTAAAATAGCTACATCTTCAAAATCACCTTTTTTTGCAAATTTTGTACGACTTAAATATTCGCTTCCCAGGGTAAAGGAAAACAATTTTCCGTTTTCATCTTCAATGGCAAGAAGCGTATCCTTTTTGCCTACCAAAAAAGTAATACCTGAAATTTCTTTTAAGGCATTCTTGATGGCAAATTTTTTTGGTTTATTAAGGTCATAACCGGCAGGGCTTTTATATTGCTCAGCATTATTGCAACTAACAGATAGAAAAAATAGTAAGAGTAAAACAGGATAAGTTTTTTGGTAGACTGGCATGTTTGAAATTTTTTTATGCATAAATAAAATAAATACAATAAAAAATGCTATCCGTTGAGGAGATTATAAATTAGTTTTTGTGAGCGGATAAGTGGCTGGTTATTATCAACCTTAATACTTATGTTTTGCATTTGCTCATTTAATTGTACCGCTTTTACATTATCTGCCAACTGACTATTTACCATCTCTATTATGGTTGCTTTTATTTTTTCATCATAAACAGGAAAACATACTTCTATCCGGTAATATATATTTTTATTCATCCAGTCGGCAGACCCCATGAATATCAATGGCAAGCCATTGTTGTTAAAAATAAATATACGGCCATGCTCTAAATACCTGTCTACAATTCTAATTACAGAAATATTTTCGCTCATGTTTACAACGCCCGGTATAATACAGCAAACGCCTCTTACAATTAACTTTATGCGCACACCAGCATGGGAAGCCTGGTATAATTTTGTGATCAATACTTTATCTTCAATATTGTTGAGCTTGATAGTTATGCCTGCCTCAATACCTTGATTTGCCAATGCAATTTCCCGGTCGATTAGCTGCAGAAATTGTGATTGCAAGTTGAACTGCGCTATCAACAGACGGTCAAAATGCAGCTCTCCATATTTTTGCGGGGTCACCCTAAAACTAAAGAAAGTAAATAGCAGTTCCAGTTCTCTTACCATATCCGGATATGCTGTAAGTAAAACATGATCTGTGTAAAAGCCTGAAGTGATTTCATTAAAATTTCCTGTAGAAAACAAGCCGTAATATTTTAGCCTGCTATTTTCTTTTCTTTTCACCAATGCTACCTTTGCATGCACTTTAAGGCCTGGTATACTGTAGATTATTTTAACACCTGCCTCTTTCATTTTGGCCGCCCACTTCAAATTGTTTTCTTCATCAAAACGTGCTTTTAGCTCAACAAATACCGTTACTTTTTTTCCGTTTTTTGCAGCACTTATCAATGAATTAACAATTATGGAATCATGGGCCACACGATAAATGGTAACATAAATTTCTTCAACACAGTTATCAATAGCAGCTTCATTAAAAAAGCGGATAACAGGATAATAAGATTGATAGGGCGTATGCACCATAATATCTTTAACAGCCAGTGTATCAAAAATAGGTTGTTCAATTGTTGGTTCTTCTTTGTCAACCGGCTTCCAAGGTGCATACAAAAAATGGGACTTGTTTGTTATAGGAATTTCTGATAAATTTTTAAGGTTATGATAATTGCCACCAGCAACAACCTTCGCATTTTTAAGATTTAATTTATCAATTACTGAATACAATAAACGCAACGGGATGCCTGGCTGGTATAAAAAACGTGTAGCAAGTCCGCTGTCCCTTTTCTTTAATTGTTGTTGAATTTTATCGGCAATATCACCCTCATATTCATCATCCAGATCCAGTGCAGCATCCCTCGTAATCTTAAAAGAATAACTTTCTTTGATGCTATATCCTTTAAAAATTTTATCAAGATTTGCTTTTATAATATCATCCAAAAAAATAATAAAACGGATACCCGTATTATTATCATCAATAAAATAAAACCGTGGTAAAGAATCAACAGGAATATTTACAATAGCGTTGCATTCTTCACCTGCATTGTTTATCAGCAAAACAAGTAGTTGCAACTTGTTATTTTCAACAAGCAATAAAGGTTTCTCATTATCCAAAAAAACAGGCTGTAAAAAGCCAGCCACCTGGTTATAAAAATATGCTGCAGATTGCTTTTGTAAAAAGGCAGGAATAGCTTCGTTGTATAACAAATGAATTTTTTGAGCTTTTAACTCAGGCAACAAGCTTTCTGTGAGAATAGCTCCCAGGTCTTTCATCTGGTTGATGATCACCTTTTCAATAGCGGCTAACACACTGGTGAAATGCAAATCAACATTTGGTCTCTCCAGCTTTTTTACTGTTAGTAAGGTGGGCATCCGAACCCTGTAAAACTCATCAAGGTTGGCAGAATAAATTGATAAAAATTTGAACCTTTCAAGTAAAGGAACAGTATCATCGGCAGCCTCCATTAAAACACGGTGATTAAAACCAAGCCAGCTAATATCCCTGTCAAAAAAACTACTTTCCATCAATAATAATTATAGAATTATTTGAAAAAAATAGCCGCTACTGCATAAGCCAGTACTGCAGCTATAAGGCCATACATAAAAATGCTGTAGGATATTCTTAATAACCTGTATTTGCGGCCTAAAACTTTACCCTGCCAGAATATATCTTTTGTAAGGCTTCCATATAAAAACTCACTGTCAGCCATCATCTTTTTTATTCCTTCATCATACTCCTTAAAATTCATTCTGTAAAAACTGCCAAAAAATAACAGGTTTACAGATTTATTGTCTACCTGTTCCTGGGTAAAAACCCCACCAGTAACTCTGGGCCTGGTGGCTAACACCGAATATATAATAGCAGTTACATTAACTGCCAGTAAAATAACCGTAGGCACCAGCAAATTACGGTTATCGTCCAGGTTTTTAAGAATTAAACCCAACACCACCGATATAATGATAGAATTTACTGATATCATTATATGGGCTTTATTATCGGCCATCACGCTTATACGAACGTTATTAGAAGAGGATATCCGGAACATAGTTTCAATACCTTTTACCGGGCGGTCTTTCTTTTTGGGTTTAGCAACCTTACTATTATCAGCGGTGCCTGCAACTACAATTCCCGTGTTGTCAGCTTCCGTATTTTGCAAGCCTTCTGTTGCCTTAAGTTTAATGAGTTTTTCTTCCTGCCGGTCCTTTATCCTTGCCAAATTTTCAGCTTTTGTTTTATCCAGCAACAATTGGCAATAATCAGTATGGTAGTGATGATTTTCGAGCATGTTGATTGAAGATGCCCGCCAGGCAATGCCATTAATGTTTACAGCACCAAGCGCTTCCATCTCTTTTCTTAAAAGTTTATTTTTTTCCCGGAAAGAATTGGTCCCCAGGTTAAACAGATCGGCATCGCAAATAATTTTTTCGGATAAAGTTTGCGGCATTTGCGGCATTTGCGTTACCAATATAATTTTTTGTATTGCTTCGATATCTTCTGTTGCCGCTCCGATGTTGTTAAAAAAAATACCAGCCAGTTCTGCACTTTTCAATTCATGCAATTCATCAGTTTTTGTAAGATGCCCCAAATCATGAAAACAGGCCGCAGCACATACAATAAAAAATGAACGGTCATCCAACTGGTAATGATCCGCAATTTTTTTTGTATTACCAAGCACTTCCATTGTGTGGGATTGATTGTGATAAAACATATTTGCATCCCTATGCTCCCTGTAAAATAAATTTACATAGTCTTCTGTTTTTATCAATAATTCATGATAATTCATTTGCTGTAAATATAGTGGTTGGTTAATTATTTTTTTATCCAGTAAAAATAGCTTTTCTACTATTTGCCTTTAGATAATTTAATCCAAACATAAATATATCAATATCGCCCGATTAAAATTTAAAATGTACTTTTTATTAATGAGGGCAATCGCTTTATCGGTTCAAACAACTTTTGTTTCTGTGCATGCGTAGTGTGCTTCCGGGTCGTTTTTTCACGCAAAGAGGCCGCATAGATCATTACGGTTAAAATCAATTTCGCAATAGTTAATAATGTATTGGTTGCACAATCATAAAAAAGGTTTCTGACTGGTAGTTGTTAATTAGACAAACTAAGCAGTTTAACTGTTATATTTACGCAATGCTTTTTGAAGGATATGCTTAAGCCATACTACGATAATTTCTTGCTGTAGAAGGTGCCTGTTTTTTATTAATTTAGTTATTCATTACTATAACAATAATATCAAACCAATTGCGGGTGCTATTATTATGATATTAAAAGACGGCCGGTTTTACTGTTAATTATTATTTATTACCTTATAATTATTAAATCAAAATACGCAATATATCCATTAACATATAAAGCCACTTCAATTAATTATTTATCTTTCAATATAGCAAACCACTATCAATGAACATACAACTGATCATTTCTTTTTTCATTATTATACATCTTCGCAAATCGTTTCAAACGGCCACCCGGCTACCCTGGTGGAATAAGAATCTGTTAAACCTGATGTATGCCTGTATTGCCCTTCAGGTGTTGGAATTAGTATTTCCCGCTGCAAAGCCTGTAGCTGTTTGGCTATCGCATACTATTGTTTTAGGCATAGTGGGTATTATATATTTAGAAGAAACCTTTCGTTCTGCCAGGCCTACTGTATTCGCCGTGTTGCCTCTTATACTGGTCTCGTTTTTAGAGGATACGATAAAATTGATCATCAGGGACTTTTATAGGGAGTGGGATAACGTTTTCGATGCTGCCCGCTTTTTTGCTTTTATCTGGTTGATCACCCTCCTCATCATTAACAAAAGACAAAGAAAGGCACTTGAAAAGGAACGCCTGAAAACGCATGAAGAAGAACGGCAAAATAAAATAATGACAACCCTTAAAACGAATTTAGAAATGCAGGTTGCCGAACGTACCGCAGAACTTACCAGCCAAAAAAATGCGTTGGAACATGCACTGGCAGAGCTTACATCAACACAGGCCCTGTTGATACAATCCGAAAAATTAGCATCACTTGGCGAACTCACCGCAGGCATTGCACATGAAATACAAAACCCTTTAAACTTCGTCAATAATTTCTCGGAAGTAAATACGGAGCTGATTGAAGAAATGAAACACGAAATTGATATAGGCAACCTGGAAGAAGTAAAAGCAATTGCCAACGACATAAAAGAAAATCAATTAAAAATAAATCATCATGGTAAGCGGGCTGAGGCTATTGTAAAAGGCATGCTTCAACATAGCCGCACCAGCAATGGAATAAAAGAACCTACCAACATTAATGAACTGGCAGATGAATATCTTCGGTTGGCATATCATGGTTTGCGGGCAAAAGACAAATCATTTAACGCTACCATGAATACCGATTTTGATAACACGATTGGCGACATCAATATTGTTTCGCAGGATATTGGCAGGGTGATCCTTAATTTAATTACCAATGCATTTTATGCAGTAACAGAAAAGAAAAAACAAATAAGTAGTGCCCCATTGGGGCCGGGTTATGAGCCTACAGTTTCAGTAACTACAAAAAAAATAAGGAATAAGATTTTGATCACCGTAAAAGATAATGGCAACGGCATTCCGCAAAATGTACTGGAAAAGGTATTTCAACCTTTCTTTACAACCAAACCCACCGGGCAGGGAACGGGTTTAGGTTTAAGTTTGAGTTATGATATCATTAAGGCCCACGGAGGCGAATTGAAAGTTGAAACGAAGGAAGGAGAAGGTGCAGCGTTTATTATTTCATTATCTTTAAATTAAGGAATGTACAGAATAAAAATGATGAGCCAAAACTATCATTACTGCCGGTTAATTGTATCTTCTTTAGCTTTTATTATTTTTTCATTCTGTAACGATGCTGAAAATATTCCTTTCCCCAAAAAAGAATTGGCATGGGCGGCAGGCAAAAAAAATCTTGATAAAAAAATAGCCTGTCTGATTCTATTGTCCATGAAATATTGGAAGGGCATGTCCGAAAAAGTATTGCAAAAAATATTTCACTCCTTTTTTACCACCAAACCAACGGGCAGGGAACAGGGCTTGGATTGAGAATGACTTGCTATATTGTTACTAAAGGACATGGCGGACAATTGACCATTAAAACAATAGAAGGTAACGGTACGAAATTTATCATTAATTTGCCAATATAAATTTTAAATTCATTATATGAAAATTTTAGTAGTTGATGACGAAAGGGATATTCAAACCCTTTTTGAACAGCGCTTCAGAAAAGAGATCAGGGACAAATCTCTTGAATTTGTTTTTGCCTTTTCGGGCGAAGAAGCATTGAAATATCTTAATCATCATGAGCATGAAGCAGTGTTAATTTTATCAGATATTAATATGCCGGGCATGAGCGGCCTTGAATTGCTGGGCCACATAAAACAAAAATATAGCAAACCACCACCACTGGTAATGATGATAACTGCTTATGGCGATGCTGAAAATTTTAATATGGCCAAGCAACTTGGTGCCGATGATTTTTTAACCAAGCCAGTTGACTTTAGTTTATTAAAAGAAAAATTTAAAATGATACACTGATGGCAAAAATATTAGTAGCTGATGATGAGACAGATTTAGAAATGCTCATTAAACAAAAGTTCCGTCAGAAAATACGGGAGCAGCAATATGAATTTATTTTTGCCATAAACGGCAACGATGCATTGGATAAAATTCGACAACACCCGGATGTGGATATTGTGTTGAGCGATATCAATATGCCGGAAATGGATGGCCTTACTTTGCTTAGCCGGCTGGGAGAATCAAGCCCATTGATAAAATCGGTTATTGTTTCTGCCTATGGTGATATGGAAAATATACGCACGGCAATGAACCGCGGTGCATTCGACTTTATTACAAAGCCAATTAATTTTGAAGATCTTTCCCTCACCATCATAAAAACTATTAATCACGTAACACAAATTCGTGAAACCCTTAAAGCCATTAAAGAAAACAATATCCTCAAGATGTATGTGGATGAAACCGTATTAAATTTTATGGGTAGCCAGGAATTTGAGACCTCGTTAATGGCCAATGAAACTATTGAAGCTACTATTGCTTTTATTGATATTTGTAGTTTTACTTCTATCAGCGAAAATGAAACACCTGATACTGTTGTTAAATTACTGAATAAATATTTTGATGTAATGGTAAAAGAAATCATTACACAGGGTGGCTATATTGATAAATTTATAGGTGATGCCATTATGGCTGTATTTCGTGGCGATTATCATTTGGACAGGGCCATTGATGCATGCCTTGCTGTAAGAGGGAAGATAGAAAAATTACCTACCATATCCGACCATGTTTCCTTTACACCCAAAGTATCTATCGGTATCAACAGTGGTGAAATGATCTCGGGTAATATCGGCTCTGCAAATCTTCGCCGCCTTGATTATACGGTGATTGGCGATGTGGTAAACACAGCACAACGCTTACAATCCGCTGCAGCACCCGGACAAATCATGATTAGCGAACAGACTTATGTAAAAGTAAAAGAATCATTCAGTTGCCGGAAAGTTGGTGAGGTAAGTTTAAAAAATAAGGCCCACCCAATGAATGTATATGAAGTAATGGATTGATGAAAGATGAACTGAAAATATTTTTTTATCTGATACCAGCACTATTTTTGTTTGGATAAATTATTATTCATGAATGCATAATATTGGTACCGTGGAGTGATACAACAGTTCTTGTGAATGGCTCCTTCCAAACATTTTTTGCACCAGAGAATGCTTTTTGGGTATTACCACTATCCAATCAAGTTTAGCTGATTTTGCAAAAGCGTTTAAACCAATAACAATATCCTCCGCTTCTATGTTATGATATTCCGGTTTTAAATCTTTCAATAATTCATTTAATACAAAACTTTCCTGTATCATAGAAGGTTCAAAATTTCTGTTGTTAAAATCTACGTTCATCACATGCAATTCTGCCCTGAAATCTGTTACAATTTTTTTAAGCAATTCAAGCGGAGTAGTTTCTACAACTAGTTTGTAATCGCAGGCAAGCCCAATTTTACGTACAGGAATAAATTCGCCTTTTGACGGCACTACAAGAATTGGGTATTTTAAATAGTGAATTGCTTTGATTGTATTGCTGCCAACAATTAACCGGGTAAGTGCATTTTTGCCAGACAAGCCCATAACTACAAGGCTGGGGTTTACTACATCACAAAGCGATGGTAACCCAGCTTCCAATACAGACATTTCTGCTGTTACATGGATGGTAATGGTGCGGCTTAATTTAGCGTTTGTGTTTTCTTTCAAAATTTCCAGCTCATGTAAAGCAGCCTTCTGCATTTCGCCAACATCAAATACAGGGTAGGCATACTCACTTAATGCCACGGGAATTTCATACGCATGATATAGCAAAAGATCTGCCCCGTAAAAGGCAGCAAGGTTACCGGCAAATTCAGCAGCAGTAGCCGACGCCGTCGAAAAATCTACAGGAACAATAATGGTTTTCATGATGAAAATATTTAAGTCATAAAAGTATTGTGAAAATTAAAAAAAAGCAATCATATATTCAGCAGGAAGTATGATTTTTATTTAGGTAAAATAATCACATAAAATTCAATACCGTTTAATTTAGGCGGTTGATTTGATACCATCAAAATAAAATAATCTGCACACAGTTTATGCTATTGTTTGAGCGATGGTTTGTTGTACACCCTGCTGATAAGTGGTGGGTGAAAAATTAAAATGTTCTTGAAATTTAGAAGAATCAAAAACATAGTCCCTGTCGTATTGATACATCATTTCGGGCATTTCTTTCATCAGCGGCATAAACAATCCCAACAGTTTTAATAACCACATGGGCAACACAAAAATTTTATCCGGTACATTCATTTCTTTTGTAAACAGGCTGATCATTTCTTTCCCGGTCAGCGTATTTTTATCAGTTGGTAAATGCCAAACCTGTCCGTAAGCATCTGTAGTATTGCCTAATATTGCAGTGGCTTTGGCTGCATCTGGCGTGTAGGTAAAGGAATGTTTTTTATCAGCGTTAATAAACCAGTTCGGTTTTTTACTTTTTTTTATATTTTTGTACACTGCTTCAATCAAAAAACTTTTATCGTTATTGGGCCCATAAAAATCTGCCGAGCGTGCAATTAACCCGATGAGTTTACCTGACTTTACTGCGGTCATAAACATGTCTGCAATTTGCTTGCGCACTATTCCTTTTTTGCTGGGTGGATTAATGGCCGAATCTTCTGTCATGTGGCAGATGGTTTTAGTATCATACAGGTAAACATTATCGAAAAATACCAGTTTAGCATTGTGTTTGATGCAGGCATCAATGGTGGCTTGCATTAGTTTTGGCCACTTATCCTGCCAAACTTTTAAGGTATATTCCAACCCTACTACCAGGTACACTACTGCAGAACCTGCTATTGCTTTTTCTACCTGTTCTGGTTGAGAAAGATCGGCAGCAAAAAGCTGGTCTGTTTCATTTACTTTTTTGGGGTTACGGCTTACTAACCTGATATGATCCGTATAGGCAGTTAATTCCTTTGCCAATAGAGAACCGATTGTTCCGTTGGCACCTAAGATTGTTTGCATAATATGTATGTTTTGTATGACCTCTCAGTCAGCCTCTCTATATTTTTGGGACAGGCTCTTTAAAAATTTTATTTATTAAGTTACTTTTCCTTCGCCACACTCACTTTTTGCAACGCCATCTTCAAAATAAAAGAGGCAGGTTTGTTTGGCTTTTATTTAAATACGTTTAGAGCTTCTGCGCTGCAATAAAAGTTCCTTCTTGCACTGTTGTACAAGAGGGCGATGCAACAATGATGCTCATTGCTTCATAGCCCGGACCCCTTTTTATTGTTTGTCTATTTCTACCACACAGCCTACTATTCTATTTTTATCGGTGGCATCTGCTTTAAAATAAATACCTCCATTATTGGTGTTGCTAAAGCTTACATTTTTTATGGATGCGCTGCTGATTACTTCGTTTAATTTAGCGGCATAAGCTGACTGGCTGCTATTATTTATGGAGGTATTAATGGCATTGTAATCTAATGGCTCTTTACTTACTACGATGCCCATATAATCTTTGGTACCCAAGCTATCTGCACGTATGGATTGTGCTTTGGGAAACAGCCTGTACCCCGTGATACCACAGTAGGGCGAGTGAATGGGCTTGTAAGGAAACAATACAAAACTATTGCCTGCCGGGTTGGGCGTAAACAGGTAAATATAACACTCAATGGCATTTTTAATTTCTATTTTAAACTTCGTGCCTTTGCGTACAGGCGTAGTAGTTATGAAGGTGTTTCCGGTGCTTACTTTTAAGGGAATGTATTGTTTGGTATCGTTGTTTACCAAACCAATATTGCATTCAAAATCTATATTTAATGCGGCACCTCTTTTGGGCAGTGGATCTATGCCATAGGCTTCTCTTACAAATTCCTTAAAGTCGTTGTAGCGCACCCAGCCAATACCATTTTCTCCCCACTCCGGGCCCCAGCTATTCATTATTTGGAAGGAGCCTCCTTCAAGGCGATCATCATAACCAATAACACACAGTGCATGGCCGCCAAAACCTGTCTGGCTGTAATCTTGCTGGCTTGGGTGCCAAACTTTCTGGCCCATCATGCCTTCCATAAAACTTCCGCCTACCATCATACCAATTACTACCGGCGCATCTTTTGCCAGGTGCTCTTTAACAGCACGCAAACTTAAATTGCTAACGCCATCCCCTTCGGTTAAACGGTTAAAACCATGCATGCGGTTTTGTGCTGCTTCGCTCATCATCTGGTTGGTGGGCTGGCGGCTGCAATTATTTTCGTCATAAGGAAATTGACTGAAGGGAACAGCTCCCTTGCTGGTCATAAATTCCATGGCCTTTATGATGAACGAACCCTGGCAACCATCCAACCCTATCTGGCTGTATAAAAACGCCGGACTGAATGCTACATTATTAGGGTTTTGTGCGGTGCTGGCACTTTCAATAATACTTCTGGCTGCATAGCCACTGCTCCAGGCCACGCAACTTCCCTGCTTGCCTTGGTTTTGCCTGTCGGGCGCAAAGCGCAAAAGCGATACGCTTTCCGGCAATGGATTTTTTGTATTGTCATCTTCCAGTCCTTCGTATACCCTGGCTTTTTTGAATTCGTTGGGGTCTAACTTACCGCCTTTTGTAAAGTTGGAAACTACAGTAGAAATGGTAGAAAGATTGCTGCAGGATTGATTGCGCAACAGGAAATAAGCACCTGCTGCAAGCGCCAATAAAATGATAAGGCCAGAACCGCCGCAACCTCCCTTGCCCCCGCTATCTCCACCACTATTGCCCCTGCCACGGAACAAACTAAATACCAATGGTAAAAAACTTAACAGGCTGCCTAACCCGCCGCCGCCACCACCCCGGCCTGATGAGCTAAAGCCACCGCCGCCGCCGCTGCCACCATTGTCACTGTTGTCTTGTGGGTCATCTATCATTTCTAATGCCATGTTGTATAGTTTTATTTTGGTTAAGTTTATAGAGTTTTATTTAAAATGTTACAGCCCGCCTGATCTCACTCCCATCCCCTCTCCGGGGGAGGGGAGTTTGGCCCTGCTCCTCAGAGAGCTTTTATTTATTGCAAAATGACTTAATTATTTATCTTCAAAAACTCTTTAAAAAGAAGAGCCTGATGCTGCTGCTTGAATTTTACGTTATGCAAAGACCCTTAGTTGTAAATATTAAAAATCCTTTTTCTGATTATTGAAATTAAAAATAGTTAGATTTCTTAAACTATGCTTCAGCATTTTTTAATTGGTTGATGGTGTTATTTAAATTTTATCGATTTCTACAACAGTATATCAGTTTTTTTCTTTTTCCAATATTTCAAACTGCCTTGATACACTGATGCCGTTTTCATCTACCAATGTAATAATGTGTTTGCCTGGCGCTGGGTTAAGGGCTATCTGGTGAAAGTTTTGCGTGATTCCTGCAAAACTATCATCCAAACTCCAGTAAATTTTTGCACCGGCCCTTCTGTGTGCGGCGGTAAAAATAGTTTTTCCTTTTTCACCACTTACCTCCAGCGGTACATAAATTTTTGCATCGGGCTGGGGGTAGATGATCTCAATTAATTTGCCCGTTTCAGCAAAGTTACAGCCGGGTTTAAATGCAGGCATTACTTTGTAATCGGCATTCCTTTGTTTGTAATAATATTCCATGGCGGGCGATAATATAAACCAGCTTTTGTGTTGCATCGCTGATGGACTTTCACAATCTTCTGTTACCCGGTACTGGCCTGTTGCATCAAGGTTAATCATTTTATGATAAGGACAGAGTGGTGCTTTATCACCATTGGGTGGCATAAATAATGTATCCACATCCGGGCAATCAATGTTGGCACGAAAGCCGCTTTGCCTGCATACGGGCACAAAACAAAAATTATAGATGGGTTTACTAAACCAGCTTACGGCAGGCAACAGCCGAAAAATATCAAACAATATGGGTGCTGCGGTTTTTATGCCAATTAACCCGGGCCTGCCTACTCCATCAGTATTGCCCACCCACACTGCCACTACATTTTTGGGGGTAATACCGATGGCCCATCCATCTCTAAAACCAAAGCTGGTGCCGGTTTTCCAGGCAATGGTTTGGGATGAGGTAAATTGTTGCCACAGGCCTTCTTCGCCGGGCCGCATCACTTCCTTCATGGCCTGAAAAGTAAACCAGATGGAAGTTGCATCCAATTGGTTATTTTTTGCGGATGGTTTATTTGCAGGCGAAGAAAATTTATAATTGGGCGGATGAAAATCATTGGTATTGATTACACCATTATTTTTTGCCTGGTGATTGAGGGTTCTTGCCATGGAAGCATACACGCCTGCAAGATCCCACATGGTTACTTCGCTACCGCCCAGAATTAAACTTAGCCCATAGGTATCGGCTGAACGCTTAAGTGTAGTAATACCGCATTGCTGCAGCGTTTCATAAAAGCGCTGGTATTTGTATTGCTGCAATAATTTTACTGCCGGAATGTTGAGGCTTCTTGCCAACGCATTGCTTGCTGGTACGGCACCATCATAACCAAGGTCAAAATTTTGCGGGGCATAATTGCCTATCTGCATTGGTATATCTGCGATGAGGCTGTTGGGTAATATCAATCCGTCACTTAACATGGATGCATACAGGATTGGTTTTAATGCACTGCCCGGGCTTCTTGGCGCTGCAATTACATCAACATCACTTTCCATTTCTTTGTTACGAGGATCATAAATATTTCCTACATAGGCAATTGTGTTTCCTGTTTCCACATCCAGCACCAATGCACAGGCATTGTTAATGCCATTACCTTTTAAAACAGACTGGTGTTGGGCTATAATTTTTGCTACACTATTTTGTAACGCACCATCCACAGTAGTTATAATCTTTGTTTCTTTTTTAAAGTTTTTATTATCGCTTTTAAACCGTTGAAATAAATGTAAGGCATTTTGTGGCAACGCTAAAGGTTCGCCGGGCAGGGGTTCCAGCCTGGCAAGGTTGCAACTGCTTTCGTCAATTTTTTTATCGGTCAGTAATTTATCTAATAATTTATTCCGCTTTTTTAAAAGTACTTCCCTATTTTTTCCGGGGTGTACCAGGGATGGCGCATTGGGCAATACTGCCAGTGCTGCCATTTCTCCCCAGCTTAATTTATCGGGGCTGCGGCCAAAGTAGCGCCATGCGGCGGCATCCAATCCCACAACATTGCTGCCAAATGGTGCGTTGCCAGCATACATACAAAGTATCTCTTTTTTTGAATAAGACACTTCTACCCTTACTGCTAAAATGCTCTCTTTTATTTTGTTCCAGATGGTGCGCCTGTTGTCTTTTTTTGATAGCCTTACTACCTGCATGGTAAGGGTGCTACCGCCTTGTGCAGTCTCTCCATTTTTGATATCTTTTAGGAACGCCCTGCCGATGGCAATGGGATCTACACCGGGGTGATAAAAAAAACGCTTGTCTTCAAACGCAGTGATGCAGTCAATAAATTTTTGTGGTATATTTTTATTTGGTGGAAACCTCCACTGGCCGTCGGTTGCAATGGTAGCATTTAACAGGTTGCCATCTTTATCTTCGATGATGTAACTGGTGGGGGCATTGAATAATTGTTTGGGAAGCGCAAACCAGAACCAGGTTAGCAGAACGACGAATAAAAGCCCCCGGGCCCTAAGGGGGAGTTTGGTGCGGAGGTTGTACCAGCGTTTTTTGCTGATTATATTATTTGTGGTTGTATATTGATTTTCTTTGATGGACACTTTTATTGTTTACAGGCTTTGAACTTTTATTCTTGCATTACATACTTAATCCTAAAAATTGCCCAACTCAATTTGGCAGGCAGTGTCTGCCAAATTCAACATTTATTTTATGAACTTTATCTTACAAAAGCCTTTACTGTATTGAATTTCATGTATACTGTAATTTTCAGTTTTTTTAAAATTGATAAAAACTGTCTGCCATATTCAATGTATTTTATGCGGCAGCATGCTTTTATTTAGCCCCCATTATTGCTTTTACTTTCTTTTGCAATTGCTTTTTATCCGGCAGGTGAAGCTGGTATTTTGAAACAAAAATTTTATTGGAAATTCCTCCCATTGCATATTCAACCAATACTTCATCCTTTTCTGCAGATAAAATAATTCCGATAGGTTCGTTGTCCCCCGTCACATTTTCTTCTGTTTTAAAATAATTAAGATAAAGGTTCATTTGCCCGATGTCCCCATGATTTACCGTTCTTATCTTAAGGTCGATAATTACAAAACATTTTAAAATGCGGTGATAAAAAACAAGGTCAAGAGCGTAATGTTTATTGCGCAATGATATTTTGTATTGCCTGGCCACAAAGGTGAAACCCTTACCAAGCTCTAATAAAAATTGCTGCAGGTTATCAATTACTTTTTGTTCAAGGCCTTTTTCAGACATCCGGTGACTTACCGGAATTTTTAAAAAGTCAAGTACATAAGGATCTTTTACTACTGCTGTTGCATCAGAAGCGATATGCCCTTTTTGAGAAAGTTGCTGTACTCCTTTTTTATCCTTGCTCAACGCTAGTCGTTCAAATAAAGAAGCATCAATTTGTCTTTCCAATTCCCTGTAACTCCACTTTTCATGAGTAGCCTGCTTCTCATAAAATCGCCTGGCGATATTATCTGAAACACCTATCAATGCAATAATATGTGTCCAACTCAATTTGGCAGGCACTGCCTGCCATTTCTCATAAGCCAGGTAAAATCGCCGCATATCCAGCACGTTCCGCCTGCCAAATCCTTTTCCAAATTGTAACCTTAAATCTCTGGAAAGCCTTGTCAACAGGTCACTTCCGTACTCTGCCCTTTCTTTTCCCTGCTGCTCAAATTCTACTATGTGCCTGCCAATTTCCCAATTGGCCTTTACCAATTCGGTATTAATAGCCCTTATTGCATTTTGCCTTGCTGTTTCAATAGTAAGGCCAATGGCTGCCAGCAGCTTTTCGTATTTAGGTTTTACAAGCTTCATATTTTAATTTATTTTTTATGCCCAGCAACACACAATATACTTCCTCAATTGATAAATTTTATATACCCTGATTTAAATATTTTTTTATTCCCCACATTGGCATTTTTAGTTACATCTACCGAAAAAAATATTCAAAATGAATTTGGCAGACAGTGTCTGCCAAATTCATAAACCAGAAAATATTATATGTCTAGCCTGTTAGAAAAAAAGGGGGCAACATTTTTCATCCAGATAAAATGACAATCAAAAAAGCAAACCCTGCAACCCGAAAAAAAATCAGTTATCAGAAATTATTGTTTTACCACTTCCACCCATTTACCATTTACCCCTGCGGTGATGCTGTTATCATACATCGCTTCGGTAAATGTACCTGGCAGAAAGAAACGGCCTAAATACGAGGCATTCAATTGCACATAGTAGGTGAGCGTTTCATTTTGGTTGATGTTGAAATAGGTGTACAAACGATCATCACGGATGTCCTGGTAAGTGGAGTACGAAGATTTAAAAGCACCTTCGCCACCAAGCATACGGGCATTCAAAATCTCCCAGCCGCTGGGGAATATTTGTGTTAACGCCATCTGCGTATAAGCGCCACGTTTACCCGGGTTTTTAATGGTTACTTTGGCAACAAAATCTGTTCCCTGGGTGAGCTTGCTGATATCTACCGCAGCACCATTTTGTGTGATATAACTTACCGACATGTTAAGCAGTGCCGGGTTGTTGTTTACTTTTAAACTGTCGCCGCTCAAAGGCTGGCCTTTTGTTATTAAGCGTACATACAAAGTGTTGGTGCCATTGTTAGTAACGTTTACAATGGTGCTGCCATTTTTAAACAACACGGGCAACTGGCGGATGTAAGAAGCCGAGTTAATATCGGTTGGCTTTGCACCCACCGAAGCTCTGGCAATTATTTTTGCACCCGATGGATTTTTACCGCAATACTTTGCAATCGCAATTAATGAATAAGCCGTTGTTTGTGTGCTGTACCAATCATCCTGCGAAAGCCTGGCAGCAATAGTTGGCAATAATTGAGCTGCCTGGTTGCGTTTACCGAGTATGGTGAGTGTTTCCAGCACCATTGCTTCGTCCCTTAAATCAGAGCCGAACGTTATGCCCGGATTTGGGCGTACACTGAAGGTGGTGGGTAAGCCACTGATGAGTGCCTGTGCAGTTGCATCCTGTCCGGCGAGCTTGTAAGCACCTGCCAGCCGCCATTTGGCTTCGGGTGATAAATATTTGAATTCTTTCAACCGGTTCATGGCGCCGAGTTCGGGCGCTTTGGCGAGGGCAAGTGTATATAAGCGATAGGCTTGTGTAAGATCGGCTCCATAAAAATTGGTGCTGCTTACTACCCAGCTATTGGCCTTGCCCCGCTGGTAGTTTTTCCATAACTGTAACGGGTTGTCGCTTACAAAAAAACCATTGGCTTGCGCTTCTACCAAAAAGTGTCCTGCATAATTGCTGCCCCATTCATCGCTTTCATTACCACCGGGCCAATAACTAAATCCACCATCGGGCCGTTGAAAATTTTGCATTTTAGCAATGCCTGCTTTTACGTTTTTATCTACCTGTGCTTTTTTATAATCATCCAGATCGGTCAACTGGTTCAATACCAATTGCGGAAAAACAGCGGAGGTTGTTTGCTCTATACAACCATGCGGATACTCAATTAAATAATCCAATCTTTTTTGTAAATTCATGGAAGGCAGGCTGGAAATTTCTACCACCGCAGTGCTGGTTGCTGCCACGCCAATGGCGGTTGCTACTGTATTCCATTGCTGGCCCGGTGCTAAGGTAATTTCGCTTACACTTGTTACCGGCGGGTTGGGATTTCTTATATCAAGCTCCACTTCATAATCTGCTTTTTCATTACCTGAACTGGCCAGTAATTTTACTTTACCAATACCCGCATTTGGTTTTACTTTCACATCAAAGTACAACATTTGTTCACCAGTTTCTGTGAAGCTGGCAGCCTGTGTTGATGCACCTACTACTTCTAAAAACGGATTGGCCTGCAGCGTTACATTTACATTTTTAATATTATTCTCCATCGCAAAAATGGTCACCGGCAATTTGATAGTTTCACCCGGCCCTAATACCCTTGGCATTGTGGCCAGCATCATCAGCGGCTTCTTTACTGTTACAGCTTTTTCTGTTGCACCATAACTGCCATCATGCGCTGCTACTACCATAACCCTTACCGAACCAATGTAAGATGGCAGCCTTAATGTTTTGCTTTGCTTTTCTCCTTTATTTAAATGAAACGGGCCGAGGTATTGCACAACGGGCTTAAAACGGTTGGCCGTCTTTTGCTTTATGGGGCCACCTTCTGCATCGCCTCCAATGGTCAGGATGCGTTCCAGGTCGCCACCCCATGCACCAATCACATAATCAAACAGATCAAAACTTTTTACACCTAATGCTTCTCTTGCATAAAATGCTTCATGCGGATCGGGGGTTTTAAATCTTGTCAGATCCAGCAAGCCTTCATCAACAATGGCCACACTGTATGTCATTTCTTTACCTTGTTGTTCGCTTACTGTAAAGGAAATATTTTGCTCTGGACGAATGCTCGATGCAATAGTAAGTACAGGATTTAAGAGTGTATTTTTATCTTCAACAAAAATGGGGATAGAACCATACATCCTTATGGGCAGATCGTTGATGGTTTGTGCATGCGGCTGCAGTAAACTTACTGTTGCATAAATGTTGGGTGCCATGCCAGCTTCTGCTTTAAACTTCACCAGTGTTTGTCCTTGTGCAGTTTCTTGCCAAAAAGATTTTATTACTTTACTTCCATTTTCCAAACTAACTAAAATACGACCACCTTTGCTGCTCGGGATGTTCAATTGTACTTCATCGCCTACATTGTATTTTTCTTTATTGCTGCTAAAAGATAACATAGAAGCAGCCGACTGGTCATCATTGCCACTCCTGCTTTGCCAGCCAGGCTGATCAATGTAAAATGTTTTTCCGGTAATGTGTCCGCTCCTTGTATCTCTTACTAAAATAAGGTAACGGCCCCATTCATTTGCAGACGTACCAAACTGCCACTGCCCTTTACCGTTAGTGAGTTTAACACTATCCTTCTTTATTAATTTATTGTATTCATTTTGCGTAAAATTGCTGAGGTTATCGCCATTGTCATCCCACCACCAGCGCCACTGGATGCGGTAAAACTGTACTTCTACTGCCGTATTGCCACTGAGTAAATTTCCTTTACTGTCTACATTTACAATTTGTGTGGTATGGGTTTTACCGGCCAGCAAATAATCAAATGGCTTTTCTCCTTCCGGTAATTTAAGGCCTGCATAACTGGTGTATGGACTGTAAGGCATCACCATATTATCAATGCTAAAACTTCCGCCCGGTTCAAAAACTTTTATTACCATATTGGCACTTAGCATTCCCGGAGCAGATTCATCTGTTTCAAAATTTGGTTTGATGGCTGCATTGCCTTCAGCATCTAATGTACCATCTAAAATAGTTTTGCTTTGGGTGCTATAGTTGCTGGTGGGGTTATCAAAATCGTAACCAGCAAATTTTGCAAACCCTGTTTTCTTTGCATAAAGCGAGGCATCAATTTTTGCTTTCAGGTTTTTAGCCGGTGTACCGAATAACCATTTGGCATTGATGGTACCGGTGCTTTCATTGCCTTTGCCCAGCACCGCATCTTTCCCAAAATCTACATTTATTTTTAAGCGGTTGGGCATTACCGTTTCTACCTTAATTGTTTTTTCAAAACTGGCGCCACCCACTTTTACTTTGGCAAGCCAGTTACCTGTTGGAGAGCTTGCATCCGTATTGGTTTTAAATAAATAAAATCCATCCTCCGCATCGTTTTGCACGGTGTGTTTGTATAATTGTCCTTGCGGTGTAAACAGGCTAAATTCAACCGGGTGATCTTTGGGTAATTTTTTTTCTTTGTCTTCAATAAGGCAATTGATATACATCGTATCTCCCGGCCGCCATACGCCGCGTTCTCCAAAAATAAATCCTTTGATACCATTCTTTACTTCTTCACCACTCACATCAAAGCGGCTCAATGCCAGTGAACTTCCATCATCCAATTTTAAATAGCCTCTTTCATTTCCTTTTTTAGCAATCAGTAAATACGGTTTTCTTTTTGTATCAATTGTTGCAAAACCATCGCTGCCGCTTTTGCCTTTGCTGATAATTATTTGCTGGTAATCCATTACTTCCAGTTCCACATCATTCATTGGTTCCGTAGTAAGAATATTGCTAACGGCTACCAGCAAACTATTGTCGCTGCCGCGTTTTGCAGTAAGGCCGATATTGCTTGCCAGTATATTTCTTGTAGCCCAACGGTCTTTATTGTAATACGATTTACTGTTGGGGTCATCCTTGCGTTGCCAGTTGTAACCGTAAGGATAGTAAGTATCGTAACGGTTCCAGAATTCATCATCATCATCCACACCATTACTGTGGGTATAGTTGTCTTCTTCATCATTTGCTTCTTCTTCACCAGCATTTTTTGCAGTAGTATCTATACCCTGGTACAAAGAATATTGTGGCCTGAAGCTAATAGTTATATGGTAAATAGCACCGGGTTCTGTTTTTAAAAACTTATCAATATCCAAAGAAAAATGCTGGTGTTTGTGCAGGTCCAGTGTTTTATCATCATCCAGCCGCAAGGTTTTTTGTACAATTGGTTTTGCAACCCGGCGCAGGTCTGAGTTACCCCCGAGGTTATTATCCTGCAAAAATTGCGGCACATTATTTTCAAAAATTTTGATGATGCTGATGTCCACCGCATTTAAATTAACGGCTTCAAAAGGCAATACCAGCCTGCCGGAATTTGGTAAGATATTCCCTTTGCCCTGGATCTTTACAGAAGGCATTTTATTTTCAAAATTGATGTTGCTGGTGAAGCCTTTATCAAGGATGGCTCCCCAGGCATTTTTTATACCGGCATTGATGTTTACGGTGTAGTTGCCATCAAGTTTCCCGCTGGTGAAAACCTTTACTTCGCTACCATTAATGGTGTACGAAATATCGGCCTGGTTGCTTACAGTAATCAAACCGGTAAGGTCTTGCCCCACGGCAATGGGATCACTGAACTGTACCGATGCATATTGCTGCGCCTCACTCATGGCCCTTACATTCAGCACTTTAAAATCCCCTGCTACAGGTACACTTATTTCTTTACTGCCATTTATTTCAATACCTATCGGCTTACCATCCCAGGTAAGGTTTGCACTGCTTGCATTGCTTGCCCGGTCAATTGCTTCCACAGTAAAGTTGTGCGACTTAGCCGCATCATCGTGCTGCCAGTTTATTTTTAATGGTTTGTTGTTTTGCGAAGCGGTCAGCAATTTTTCAATATCAGTTCCCTTTTCAATATCAGCCGTTTCCATATCACCGCTTAACGACATTTTATTTTTGGTTACGGCACTCCTCAGGCCATCATCCGTAATTTTAAAAGAAGGCTTTACCGTTTGCATACTAAAACGAAAGTCAGTATATTTTTCCGGCACTTTGGTAACCTTACCCAGCCTGAATGCTACCTGGTATAACTGGTTTGGTTTTAAATATTCATCCGGTTTAAATTCAATAGTAGTAGCATCTGTCCAGATTGCTTTTCCTTTTATGGATGGCGAAATATCAAACAGTATTTCTTTTACCTCTTCGCCGAGTGTATGCGTAGTGTTGGCAGCACCCGCCAGTTGAATGCGGATGGCGGTAGCTTTGCTAATGATACCTGTAGTGTAGGCATCTATATACTGACTAAAAGCTGGATCTACTTCAATCCACTTGTCTTTTTTACTACAGGAAAACAAGGTAATAATTACAGTGCAGCACAGAAGGGTACGCAAAAAAGTTGTACTGAACTTTTCAGAACGGTTAACAGCATCGGGGTCCATAATGTTTTTGTATTTTTTGTGCAGCAAAACCAGGATGGTTTTACTGTTGGGTTTGCTGATGTAAATGTTACATTAAATTCTGACATGTGCAAGAGGCAATTAAAATAAATGTTGTTAAACAATTTATAAAACAAATTACATCATTTTGTGCAGGGATATTTTTTATTGGCCAGACTGTAGTTTTTTAATTTGGCTTCATTGGCGTCGCACTCGTGTACAGTATATTTTCAATTGGGCTTTTTTTGGAAGCGTATTATTAATTCCATTTTCAATGTACACTATAAAGAAAAACGAATCAATTTAGTCTATGGTAATTCTGGTAATATCCTTTGTTGTAGCATCATCAGGCCAGAGCAGTTATAATCCCAGTTATTACGAAACTGCTCACATTATTTGACGGAAATAGTTCGCTTTACGAAAAAAGAAAGAGAACTCCTTTTGCAGGTGTAATAAATAGAAATTGATTACAATGTACATTTTCAATTTTGTAAAAAAAATTTACACATCAGTAATCTGTCTCTTCTTTTCTTCGGCAATTTTAAAAGCCCAGGGGCCATTGCCCACTACCAAAAAATAAATGAGTAAAAGCAATACCAAAATAGAGATGTATAATTCACTATATGGCAACAATACATCTTTAGCAGCATGTACAAAAATAATGGCTCCTATAAGTATGGGTATTTGTATAAGGCAGGCAAAACGGGTAAACAAACCCATCACCAATAATAAACCGCCGAGGATATGTGCAAAGGGAATTACATGTGCCATTAAAACAATAATAAAAGAACCGAAAGGTGACCTGCCTGACATAATCCTGATAAGCTCACTTGTATGTCGAAGAAAATCAATTCCTTTATAACAAAGAAAAACACCTAAAATGATGCGTATGATATCCATCCATTTAGGGTGATGGTGGTCGCCCCAATATTCAAACCGGTGTAGCAGGTCCATAACATAGATTTTAAATTTGATGAAAAAGAACTACAGTAAATTTACTTCCTTTTTATACCTTTTCAAAGAATTTTCAGAAGTTATTTTACCTGCTCATTTTTATCTCTTTTAGCATCTGCCACCTTTTTCTAAAAGTGGAGCTATTATCATTGCGAAGGGAATATTCCTGGTGTTGGCAATGCAACTTATTTTCTGCATTAATAGATTTGTTCATCATATTCCAACCCTACAGGCACTACCTTTTTATTCACCAAAAATTTATTTCTCCAGGCCACTACCGCAGCTACCAAAGCCATTACAATCAGCAGGGATAAGCCTTTTGAAAGATTAGATTTTTCTGAAATAAAACCAATCAAAGATGGGCCTGTAAGAAATCCAATTAATCCACCTGTAGTAACCATTGCAAAACCCTCCACCGTGCTTACGCCAGGTATATTGGCCGAGGCACTGAACAACACCGGCACAATACAGGAAGATCCACAGCCAATTAAAATATAGCCTGCAATAGCTACCGGCACAATGGGAGCCAATACAACAGTTGTAAAACCAAGGGCTGATAACATGCACCCGGCAATAACAATTTTTTTACTGCCAATTTTAGCGATAAGGCTGTCACCGTTTAACCTTCCCAGCGTCATGGCAATGGAGAAACCTGCATAACCTAAACTCACCAGTTCTTTAGGCGCATTCAGGGATTCTTTAAGGTAGATGGCACTCCAGTCTGCTACACAACCTTCTGCCATAAACGTAACCATGCAAATGAAGGAGATTCCCAAAATAGTTGGAGAAGGCAACTTAATACCCGACCTGCTGTGAATGATATCCTGATTAGCCAGCAATAGTTTTTGATTGGCGGTAATGATCGTAAAAATAATAGCAGCTACCACCACGATCTGCCAGCCGGAAATAACATGAAATGAAAACATTAATGCAGCCAAACCAGCGCTCACGGCACCACCCAGGCTATACATGCCATGGCAGGTACTCATCAGTAACCGGCCTGTTTTTTTTTCCATTAAATTTACGGTAGCGTTGGAGGATACGCCATTTAAAAAACTGCATAATCCAAAAAGATATAAACATGCCCAGAACATAAGCCGGTTAACCGAATTAATCTGCAGTATCATCAGCAAACACAAAAACCTGTACCCATTCAACATCCATCTGCCAACAGGCACTTTGCTAAAAACCCTTGTTGACAATAACATGCCGGTAATGGCACCCAATGGAGAAAGTAATAAAGAAAGTCCCAGACTGCCATCGGTAAAACCAAGGCGCTGTTTAATGCCCGGTATAGATGCCACCCAGGTACCGAACAAAAGGCTGGAGGTAGCAAACAAAAAACCTACTGCCAATGCAGGTTTATTTTTTATAAAAGAAGCTATGTTTTTAATCATTCAAATAAAACAGGTTTAAAATTACCAGTTATTCAAATGTAGTTTTTATTTTACCTTATTTCGATTAACGGTTTTATTTATCTTAATTGATAAATTTATATTGTTGGGTGATAGTGCAAACCATCTTGCAGGCAATGCTTACGGGTACACGAAAACAATGCAGATACTGTTGTAACGACAACATAAGAATAATAGATTGACGAGTATTATCAATCGCTGTCTTCCATGTGCAGCTTTTGGTGGTGGGCACCTGCTCCGATGTATAAAGCAAAACAGGCAATGGCGGTATCTTTCAGTAAACTGATTAGCGCCAATTGTTTCATTTCCTGGTTACCTGCATTCATATAATTAGGTAAATGAATGCTGAGTACAAATATAAACAGTAACAATGCCAGCAGGTAGCCTGCTGCTTTTACCATGGTATTGGTAATAAAAGCTATTGCTACCAGGATAAATGCGGCACCAACAAAATACACCCAGATGATACCTCCTGGCAAAAATGCGGGCACATAATTCATCAGGTCGTGCGGATGTAAAAAATGCAGAATGCCAAAAACGATCATTACAAGAGATAGTAAGTAAATCGCTATACGGGATAATACATGTGGAAGTTTCATAACAAGCAATTTTAGACTTTTAAGTTACATCAATTAAAATAATGATGCAAGTGTTTGGCCATATTCTTTTGCAATATATTTTTTATATCTGATTGGTTTATACTAAATTAATGGTCAGTCACTTTACTATTACCATTTAATTTTTACCACAAAAAACAAGATGGGCAAGAGAAAATGTAGCAAACCCTTGCGTTTACAAATTGTATTCCTCATCCATAAGCCCGCCGATCCATTGAGTATTCAAATAAGAAAATATGTTTGCAAACTAAAAGCGCAGGTATGCAGGTGTGCCTTTAAAATTGGTTCCTGCTTACCTGCCCCTAAAGTAAATTTTGTATTTTTATTTGAGTGATTGCAGGTTCACTTACTGCAAAGCCTTAAA
>JANYFT010000151.1 GCA_025359625.1 Ferruginibacter sp. | reverse complement strand
TCTTTGTTAAGATGTGACGTTTGAAGGGCTTTTGAAAGGTAACCAGTCCGGTTCCTGTAACTTTAAAACGCTTTTTTGCGCTTGAGTTGGTTTTAACTTTTGGCATTTAATAACTTATTATAGTTACTCCCTGCTGGCGTTTCGAACAGACGAAAACTTTTTGAGCCATGTGGGAAATGTTCAAAAAAGAAAGATCTCTTTTTCGGGCGGCGAAGGTAAGGAAAAAATGGGTAAATTTCAAACAAAATATGCGTACAAAATAAATCAATGCCGACTGGTGGTACTATGCATCTTATAGTCACCGGCGTTTATTTAGATTTTGTTATTCGCACCGCATAGCCTCCACCGGAAACCAGTTTTGCCTGCAACACGGTTTTATTATTAACGGGTTGCTTGCTGATGGAAGTATGTTTAGGATAGGTTGCCGCATCTGCAGCATCGCTATAAATTTCTGCGGTATAATTTCCGGTTCCTAAAAAAGAAAGCGGTATGGTCATGGTTCTTGCATTCCAGTTGGTAATGCTGCCTATGTACCAGTCATTACCTTTCCGGCGGGCAATGCTTACATATTCGCCGGGAATGCCGTGCAGCACTTTAATTTCATCCCAGGAAACGGGTACCTTTTTAATAAATTCAAAATCAGCCTGGCCTTCATAGGCCATTGGATAATCTGACACCATTTCAAATTGCGCCTGGTACACTACATACAATGCAAGGTGGTGTGTCCTTGTGCCCATCACCATGGGTGAATCGCTTCTTGCAAAAAACTGTTCTTTGGTAACATTGTTAAATCCTCCCGGTGTAAAATCCAATGGGCCTGTAAGCATACGTGTAAAAGGAAGCATTACATGGTTCTCAGGATTATCCCTTGTGCCGCCTTTTGATTGCTCCATACCCAAGACCGCTTCATAATTCATTACATTGGGGTAGGTTCTTTCCAAGCCAAAAGGCTTGGTGCATCCATGGAAATCTACCATCAAATGATGTTCCGCTGCTTTTTTTGCAGTGGCGTAATAAAATTCAATTCCTTCCTGGTCATCCCTTTCAACAAAATCAATTTTTACACCTGCTACACCCCATTTTTCATACAGGGGAAAAGCTTCGTTCATTTGTTTAGCCACTGTGCCGCCATATAACCATATCCACACTTTTACATTTTTAGCGGCGGCATACTTAACCAGTTCAGGAATATCAACCTTACCATTCATTTTGGTAAGATCGTCATCGCTCCAACCAGCATCCACCAGCATATATTCAAGGCCTGATTTGGCGGCGAAGTCAACATAATATTTCATGTTGGCTGTGGTAAAAGCTGGCTTACCATCGGCACCAAGGCTGCCGCTCCACCAGTCCCAGCTGGCTTTGCCGCCTTTTATCCAATCTGTATTGGCAATGGCCGAAGGGCTGCTTAAATTCATTACCGCGTTGGATTCTATAATTCTTCCAGGTTCATCGCCTATCATTATGATGCGCCAGGCAGAACGGATGCTTCCTTTTCCTTTTACGGCAATGCCTGAACTGTCTAACCTCGGTGAAAGCCTGGACAACATCGTGTGGCCCGACCATCCGTTGGAGGGATTGGTAAGGTACATAGAACTATATCCCTGCAACTCCGATTCCGCTATCGCCACCCAGCCTACACCGGGCACTTCTGCCAGCATTGGCAACCCGATCAATACAGAACTTTTTACCCCACCCTGGTTAGAGAAAGCACTTACAGACAACTTCAGGTATTCACTTTCGTACATGGATCTATAATGCGGTAGCACCTGTGCGTAGGTATTAGCATCTGTACTGAAATGAAACTCTGTATTTTCATTTATTAATTCGTAGCCCTCCTGGCCTTCCTGTTGTGGAGCTATATACCTGAAGGCAACAGCATCATTATACGCCCTTGCTTCGATGATCAGCTTTCTGCCTGGGGCGGTATTCTCCTGTAGTTCTAACCTCAGCGCATTGTATTGGTCACGCACTTTCGAAGTCTTGCCCAATACCAATTGATAGGTTTCATCAGCAGCAATTATTTTGCTGTTAATGATGCGGACATCGGTTCCTAAAGGCTGTGCTCCTTTAATATCAAGGTTTAGGATGGAAGGCTTGAACAATTGTTTTCCTTTGAAAGAAACCGTATAAAAAAGCTGGCTGGCAGACAACTTTTTATCCAATTGCCCGGTTTGAAAATTGATCTCAATTTTATTATCCGGCGACAGCAACCTGACTGTTACACCCTGGCTTTTTACAGCAGTTGATAATAACAAAAGTAAAAGGCATGCAATGGTTTGCCCTGCAATACCTGGTGACATTTTTAACATATAGCTTATTGAGACTTGTTGAAATGGATAAGGAACAAATATATAGCACTTGTAAATAATTAAATCCGTTGACGGAGTTATTTTTAAAAGTGGGGCAAGAGATGCCGTGCCGTTATTTTAGTTAGTGACTAAACTCTCTGCAATAACATGTATAACATCCATACAAATTTCTCCAAAATCTTGAAGTTTTAAAAGATATTATTGGTGATGAAATAACCGAAAAAGGTAACTACTTACGACGTGGCATCAGGCGAAAGTTCTCTGATATAAAAATGATAGCATTCAGCCTTACAAGCTAATGCCTGAGCATCAATAGTGAAAATTATTTGTTTTAAAATAGAACAAAAAGTAATTAAAGGATTTCAAAAATCTGATTACCAGGAGGCAATAAAACGACCGTAGAAAACTACTGTTCATAAAGACTGAAGCTATCTGAAAGTCAATGGCAGAGCAGGGCAAACGCATAAAAACTTAGTGAGCATTGGTTAGGATAGCAGTGATGTATTCATTGCCCCATCCTGCTTTCTTTCTTTATGATTAGATACTTATCTTGGTCACTCCTTTTTTTTTAATTCACTTTGTTTTACGGCACTGAGTGCTACTTTAATGATTATAGAAAAGTTTTCTACAGCATTGCCAGCCCTTTTCATGTTGTTATCCTCATTAAAAAAGGTAAACAATTGCTTCCCTTTTTTAATAATTTTACAATATTAATTCTTAGGCTTCTTCTGGCTTTTAGGTGCAAACATTACCAGCATCCTTTTGCCTTCCATTTTAGGCATTCCTTCCAATGCGCCAACGTCTTTTAAGCGATCAGCAAATTTCAATAACAGCAATTCTCCTCTTTCTTTAAACATGATGGCACGGCCTTTAAACTGAACATGGGCCTTTACTTTATTACCATCTTGCAAAAATTTTTCCGCATGCTTGCATTTAAATTCAAAATCATGATCATCAGTATTGGGTGTAAAACGAACTTCTTTAACCTCGCTTGTCTTGGATTTCGCCTTCATCTCTTTCTTCTTCTTCTTCTCGTCGTACAAAAATTTATTGTAATCGATAATTTTACACACAGGCGGGGTAGCTCCCGGCGAAATTTCTACTAAATCCAGTTGCTGGTCCTGCGCCATTTTTTGTGCATCGGCAAAGGAGTAAATGCCAGGTTCAATGTTTTCACCTACCAAACGTACTTCTGGTACTCTTATCATGTGATTGGTACGGTGTTCCTGTTGTTGTTCTTTTTTAAAACGGGGGTTAAATGCGCCCCTTGGGGCTCTTGGTGGAAATGCCATTAATTGATTTTATATTTAAAATGTTGGGCTCTCGCCCGGGTTTTGATTTAAAGTTAATAAATATTTTTTATTCGATTGCTCTTTTAGTTTTTACCTCTTCATTTACCAATGCAATAAACTCGTCAATGCTCTGTACGCCTATGTCTCCTTTGCCTTGTCTCCGTACCGCCACTTTATTTTCATTCATTTCCTTCTCGCCTATCACCAGCATCAAAGGAATTTTTGCTAATTCTGTATCCCTTATCTTTTTACCGATCTTTTCGTTCCTGTCATCAATCTCAACACGAATATCTGCATTTTTCAATTGTTGTGCCACATTTTCTGTGTAAGGCAAAAATTTATCGCTGATAGGCAATAATTTTACTTGCGTTGGTGCCAGCCATAGTGGAAATTTGCCTGCACAATGTTCTATCAGCACCGCAATAAAACGCTCCATGCTACCAAATGGTGCCCGGTGAATCATTACTGGCCGGTGTTTGGCATTATCTTCTCCAATGTAGGTAAGGTCAAAACGTTCCGGTAAATTATAATCTACCTGTATGGTTCCCAACTGCCATTTACGACCGATAGCGTCCCTTACCATGAAATCTAATTTAGGCCCGTAAAAAGCAGCTTCATCATATTCAATAACCGTTTTTAACCCTTTCTCAGCAGAAGCTTCAATGATGGCTTGTTCTGCCAATTCCCAATTTTCATCGGTGCCCATGTACTTAGCCCTGTCGGTTTTATGCCTTAAAGAAATTTGCGCTGTAAAGTCAGGGAAATCTAAACTTTTCAACACATACAAAACTATGTCAATCACTTTTTTAAACTCCTCCTTTACCTGGTGTGGCATACAAAATAAATGGGCATCATCCTGGGTAAAACCCCTTACCCTTGTAAGGCCATGCAATTCGCCATGCTGCTCGTAGCGGTACACGGTACCAAATTCGGCCAGGCGCAATGGCAGGTCTTTATAACTGCGGGGGGATATTTTATAAATTTCGCAATGGTGCGGACAGTTCATGGGTTTTAAAAAAAACTCCTCCCCTTCCTGCGGTGTTTTAATGGGTTGAAAACTATCCTTACCATATTTTTCATAATGCCCTGAAGTAACATATAAATTCTTATGGCCGATATGTGGCGTAATAACCGGTAGGTAACCACTCTCCATTTGCACTTTTTGTAAAAACTGTTGCAATCTTTCTCTTAACATGGCACCTTTGGGCAACCACAAAGGCAAGCCCATGCCCACTTTTTCAGAAAAGGCAAATAATTCCAGTTCTTTACCAATTTTACGATGGTCACGTTTTTTTGCTTCTTCCAGCAATACCAAATATTCATCCAGTTCTTTTGTGGTAGGAAATGTTACACCGTAAATACGGGTGAGCATTTTATTTTTTTCATCCCCTTTCCAATAAGCACCGGCAATATTAGTGAGTTTAATGCCTTTAATAAAACCTGTATTGGGAATATGTGGGCCACGGCAGAGATCGGTGAACTTACCCTGGGTATATAAAGTGATGCCTCCATCTTGCAAATTGCTTAACAGGTCTAATTTATATTCATCGCCTTTATCGGTAAACAATTGTACCGCATCTGCTTTGGAAATTTCTTTACGCAAAAAAGGGTTGCTTTGTTTGGCCAGTTCAGCCATCTTTACTTCCAGCCTGCGCAGGTCTTCTTCTCCAATTGAATTATCCCCTAAATCTATATCATAATAAAAACCTGTTTCTAATGGTGGGCCTACCCAAAACTTTACACCCGGAAACATTGACTCAATGGCTTCGGCCATTAAATGAGCAGAGGAATGCCAGAAAGTTGATTTGCCATTCAGATCGTTCCAGGTTAGTAATTGAAAAGCAGCATCTTCGTTAATTGGTCTTGAAAGATCCCAAACCTGTCCGTTAACACTTGCTGCCAGTACTTTACGGGCTAAACCTTCACTGATTGATTTAGCAATATCTATTGCAGAAACACCTGCCTCATATTCCCTCACTGCACCATCCGGTAATGTAATTTTTATCATATTTTATGTAGCTTCATTCTTTTTAAGTTTGCAAATTTAACGAAACTATTAGGTATGCAAGAACATATCTAAAATATCTTTGTACAGCTTCCCTGACTTCCGAAGGAAAGCTTCCCTGGCTTTCGAAGGAGGGTTCTTGGAGAATTTACTATCTATACTTTTTCGATTTTTTGAAAAGTGATTTTAAGAATGAGTTATGGGTTTTAAGAAAAGAAAGTATGCCTGTATTTATGAGGTTGAATAATCAGGAAATTTAACTTTAATGTGGTTTGTTGTTATTGCTCTTAATAAAATAATGTAGAAGATGAAAAAAAATTTAGTTGCTGTTTTGATGTTGTTAGTGGTAAGTTATTGCGGTAATGCGCAAAAAATAAACGGACAGTGGCGGGGCTTTTTCAATAGCAAAGGCGACATCGTTTTATCCGGTGGTGACAACACAGAATATGTGTTGGAAATAGAGATCAATGGTGCTGCTGTTACCGGCTATTCTTACACTTATTTTCAGGATAGAAAATATTATGTTATCTGCTCCTTAACCGGCACTTATTATAAAAGCACCAAAAGTTTAAGGGTTACTGAAACTGCAAAAGTTAAAGGCTTCACCCCTCCTGGCTGGAGTGATTGTTTGCAAACGCATATTTTAACTTATGAAAAGGCAGGACAAGTGGAAGAGATGAAAGGTGGCTGGAGGACTGCACCCGGGCAATTGGGTGATTGCGGCACCGGCAGTACTACTTTGACCCGCCGCACACTAAGCAAAGATCTTTCTTCCTTTAATAAACCAAAAACAAAAACACCTTTTTCGGGGCCAGGATCAACCAATAAAATTCCTGATTTTTATGATAAAAATAAAAAAACAGTTACTCAACCAATAGCAAAAACAAACCCTGCGATAAAACCTAAAAAGCCTGCTTCAACACCGTTGATAAAAAAAGAGGCCACAATAAAACCTGCGCCATTGGTTAAAACAATGCCTGAAAAAATTGTGCCTGATGTTAAAAAAATGACAGAGCAGATACCGATAGTTGCAAATGCAAATTTTCAAAAGAGAAGTACAGAAGTTTTAAAGACAATTGAAATAGCAGGGGAAAATTTTAAGGTTGATCTGTATGACAATGGTACAGTAGATGGCGATAGTATCTCGTTGTTTTATAATGGCAAGCTGGTACTTTCTCATAAAATGTTAAGTGAAAAACCTATCAGTTTAACACTTGATGCAACCACAGACCATACCATCAATGAGCTTACCATGTATGCTGACAATTTAGGCACCATCCCACCAAACACAGCATTGATGGTAGTTACAGACGGTGACAGCCGTTATGAGGTACGTATTTCATCTGATCTTAAAAAAAGTGGAACCATTCGGTTTGTACATAAGGCTAAAAATGAATAGCACTTCAATAGATGTTTTCAAAAACTTAAATAACTTGTTGCCCCATTTGGTGCAAGCATCTTTTCAAACTAATAAAATATTGCATTGGCACAAGGATGAAGATTGGGCAATATGGGTTGGCTTTCTTTGTGCCAGAGAAAACATTTAACCCACATTGCAGCAAAGACAGTTATTTTTCATGATTTTTCATGATTTTTCATGATTATTTTGTTTTTTAAATTCCGAAACCTTTGCTACTAAAGGGTTTTGTTTTTTAGCATGGTTTGTAGTACACAGGGGGGGGTTCGTAGACCAACAGCTAATTTTAGCTTTGTGGCCAATGTATTTAAAAGCTTCATTCAGACACAATCCCGCCATCAAGGATATTGCTCCTTACTACCGGCTGGTAGAAAGTTATCGTAACGAATTGGATAGGGTTTGCCATAAGACGCTTTTAAATATTGGCTTTTGGGCAGATGCTACCAGGGCGCAAAAAGATAAAGTAGTTGATCATCTCAATGAAAGATATAAAAATGAATTAGCCCTTTTTGAAGAAACAGATGAGCAGGTAGTGGAATGGGTAAATAGGTTTGGGAAGGAGATGATTGCAAACAAAACCATCGAACGTAAAACGATGGAAGAAAAACACAGGCTGGTAAAAGTTAATACCATAAAACATAAAGAAGCCAAAGAGATAGGTACAGAATGGATATGTGCCAACACGTGGCATCAGCTAAAACTTACAGACCTATTTGAGAATCTTGGCTGGAGTGAAGAAAAGGTGCAATTAGCCATGACACAAGTGATAAGCAGGGCAGTATATCCAGGCTCGGAACTGGCAACCAGCAAATGGATAAAAGAGAACTCTGCGGTCTGCGATATTACTGGCTATGATGTAAATAAAATTACCAAAGACAAACTTTACCAAAGCGCTTTAGATTTATATCAACACAAAGCAACTATCGAAAAACATTTTTATCTACCACTACCAATGAGCTCTTTGATCTGCAAGATAGAATAATGCTGTACGACCTTACCAATACTTATTTTGAAGATAAACGAGGAAAAGCATTGCTTTGACGAAGTTTACGAACGAAGTTCAAACGCAATAGCCAATTAGCAAAATATGGCCGCAGTAAGGAAAAGCGCAGCGATGCCAAATTGGTTGTATTAGCGTATCCCCTCCACTAACCCCTTGTTTATAACTTAATACGTTCAGCATAATTTTGCGGCAGCAGTTGGTCTATAGCATTTATTTTATGGTCGTTGATATTTTCAAAAACGTAGGTGAGCCATTGTATAGGGTTTACGTGGT
>JANYFT010000403.1 GCA_025359625.1 Ferruginibacter sp. | reverse complement strand
CTTCCATTGTGCACTATAAAACAGGTAGAATTTGCCTTTCACTTCATACACTTCCGGCGCCCAGTACGCACCCTCCCATTTAGCCTTCACATCACTCCATCCATTTTTATTGTTGCTGAAAAACACCAGCCCTTCCTGCTTCCAATGCACCAGGTCTTTTGAAGAATAAGCAGCAAACCCATGATCCGCTCCTCCGCCGGTGCCATACATATAATACATACCCTGTGTATGCAAAACATAAGGGTCGCCAAATTGCACTTTCAAAGGGTTAATAAAACTGGCTGAGTCTGTAACAGTACCACGGGTAGTTTGTGCCCTCACAGGCACCAAAAAAAAGACATTTAAAAAGGAAGAAAGAACCAGTAATTTTTTCATAATGTTGTGTGTTAGGTGTTGCTGTTTGGTTTGTCCACCAACCAATTTATCATGCTCAGTGGGTGGAATATTGTGAAAACCTTGTGAACTAACCTGCAATGTTAGAACTCTTACCGTTAGATTTTTCAAAAAATACAAATTGTTTTCATTCATTCCTTAAGTGTTGCCAGTTGTTAATCGTAGCTGTCCAAATGAACACTTCTCCTATTTTCATGAATCACTTTCATTTACCAGCATATTGGCTTTTGTCCTTTCAACAATATAATAAAATTTATTAGTAGTTCATAAAATGGTGAATGCAACTATTGAGGAGAGTGGTTCGTTGGCCAAAACCACGCCTGAGTTATTTTACAAATACTTTTTAATCCCTCTTCTTATACTTGTACTTTGTTTGAGACAAGAGCATATATCTGAGTATTCCTGACTGGTTAATGATCCCAAAATCTCATAATCCACTCCTTCAATTTGATAATTTGATTCAAAAATTTGAAGTTTGTAATCCTCCACTTCATTTCCATATACGTACGTATTCATTGGAAAAGAAAAACCACTGTCTGTAATTACCCAGTTTTCCTGGAAAACATAACAATTAAAACATCGTTCTGCATCGTTATTACACCCATGTTCAACTTGTATTAATGCAGGAGCTTTATTGGAACGAGTGGGTAAAGAAGCAATAACAATTTCGCTGCCAATAACTTTGAGGATAATAAAATATTTGTTTTTGCTGGTATTCCCGTTTTTAAAATAAAAAGGGGAAATATATAAAACGACGCCTTCGTTAAACACAATCTATCCTTTAAGATGATGAATAAATTCAAGATTTTCCAGTGATTCAAAATAACGTTCTTTTAATACCTCGTCATTTTCAAATAACAAGGAAAAGTCAATTACATGTTCAGTACTGTTAACTTCGGCAGATTCTAATTCCTGTAGTATCCCATTTTTAATAGCCGATTTCCTCCAAAGTGAATTTTCTTCGTGGGTATGATTAATTAAATCTTTGGCAGTTTTATGACGGGCAAAATCCTTAATTTTTTCAAGTAAATAAATATCATTGTCGCTAAACTGGTCGTCATTAAATTCTCCTTTGGCTTTATAAATTTTACTGTCGAAAGGATCTTTTTCAATAAAGTCCTTTAATAAGTTTGGGGCGTCTTCAGACAAATCAATGTACACCTCCTTCAATACAGGCCCAAGTTTCCATATTTGAAAACTGAGTCCAAAAAAAGGATAGCCAAACCGCTTTACAGAAGATTCTTCCAAAAGGAAAAGCAGCTTAAGAATTTTGGTTTTAGAAAGTTCACCTACATTGCCGGCAAGGTAAATAAGCGTATTACCTAATTTTTGTATCTGCTGTTGTGTAAGATGATTTTGCATAAATAAGAAGAAGACAAAATTAGTACAATATTGTTGTAAAATGAAAGGGCTTTCTATGCCTGAGAAGTTTTTGAATTGGCGACTCGGAGCAGAAGAATTTTTTTGTGAATTCTTATTACCAGGAATGAGAGCATCAACTACTCTTTCATCGTCCTAATTCTTTTCTTCTGTCCCGCACAGCAGCTTAAATTTTTTTATTAAAGTACCTGGATGATACAGGCAGAAACAACAGGATGCAAACTATCAGCAATACTACAATGTGCATGATCACCTCGTTCACCGAATTGAATGTACTGATCACTACATGCAGCAGCACCCAGGCGATTGACAGCCATCTTCCCATGTTGCTGGCACGCAATAAAAGAAGGCCGCTTACAAAAGCTACTATCCTCAATAGTTCAACCAGGATGGTGACATATAGTTTTTGATCGGGATCAGCGAAATCTTTCAGGTGATAAAAAAAGCCAACAATACCGGCTATCATCAGCACAATGGCTACAATTAAAACAGGTAGTGGGCATTTTTTCATATTCGCAGTTGTAGATTTCGATTAATTGAAAATAAGGAAATTCTTTGACTGTAGAGGGGGTTTTTTAAACGCCTTTGTTAGCCTTTTTGACCAACAACCGAATCATTGGGTTCAGCAATGTGTTAACATGTTAAATTCATCAAATCCAATATGCTAAATTTAGCAGATGAATAATAATATTCTTCCGGCAACCTGCATAAGCCTGCCTTTACCGGCTTCCAGTGAATGTATCCCAGCTTCTGCATGAATACAAGCGTTTACCATGCCCTGACAGGTCGGTGAGTCCTACAGCTTGTGCTGGTTATTGGTTTAAAATAATTTGTGCAGAGACATCGCCTGGGAATTTTTTTGCAGACTCGGGGTGGAAGAAAAATTGTTTAGATTTGTATTTTAGTAGTACTAAATAAAATAATGCGACAAATAGAAAAAATATTATCAGAAATAGAAAGTTCTATCAAAAACAATACGTTTAAAAAAATAGAGCATGATAAACTCGAGTTAAAGGATAATAGTCATCATACTTCAGATTGGAAAGAAGTTCATAAAACTGCGTGTTCTTTTCTAAATACAGGAGGTGGCATTATAATTATAGGGATATATGAAGATGAAATAAATAGAAAATATTCAATTACAGGATTTGATAAAAGCAATGAAAATAAAACAAAAGAAATACCTGCTGTTTTTACAAATGATACCAAAGAACGTCAGGATTTAGGTATGTATTTTACTGCCTTTGAAATTCATCCTATTTTAGGAAAAGAAGTTTTAGCCATTTATGTAGAGGAAATTCCCGAAGAATTAAAATATGTCTATTTTGAAGGAATCGCTTATGAACGTCAAATCACCGGCGATCATAAAATTAAATCTAACAAAATAGATGCACAAACTGAATACAAACAAGAAATTTTAAATGCAAAAGAACTACAACCAGTAATAAATACGTCGTTAGGTAATCTTGACGTAAATAAGTTAAATGAGTACATACAAATATTAAATAAGGAGGTCATTACAGAAAGCATAAAATCTGATATTGAAAATTCAAAATCTTTTTTGGTACGTAAAGGATTTATTACACATAGTCTTCAACCCACAATACTTGGCGTTTTGGTATGTGGTAAGAACATAGATGATTTGCTGGGTAGTCGTTCACAAATTGACTGTTATGTAGATACAGGAAGTGAAACCAAAGTTGCAGACAACAAGAAAATATTAAAAGATAATATACTCCCTTTGATGGAAAAAGGCATAAATTTTATAATGCAAAACATTCAGGTTGGAGTTGGTATTGAGTCTGGAGGCAAAAGTATTCCGGAGTATCCTTACAGATTAATTAGAGAATCAGTTAACAACTCACTTGCACACAGAGATTATGGAATAATTAAATTTACGAACATTAATATTGTTCCGAATAAACATATAGAAATTAGAAATCCAGGCAGATTTAAGTCCCAGCTCATTTTACAAGATGTTGATAATTTAATTCCGATTCGAAGAATACTTCCGGGAAATTCAAAACCAAATAATCCCAAATTGGCTGAAATTTTAAAAGTATTTGACCGTTGGGAGGGAAAAGGGTTAGGTATGTCAACCTTAACTAATGAATGTTTGGCTAACAATATTGATTTGCCTTACTATAAATTTCATTCGACCGACGAACTTTCCCTTTACATAAGAAAAGGAAGATTGTTGGATGAAAAAATGGAGTCACTTTTTAATACTTACGCTGGTTACATCGAAAAAAAACTAAATGGTGAAAATATTACGTTAGAGCAAAAATTAGTATTGTCCTATTTCTTTAAATCAGAACTTGAAAATAAAAATGAGCGGTATACTATTCTTTTAACAAAAGATAATAATCACCTGGCAGCAATTAATACATTAGAGGATAGTAGCTTAATTTTTAAACATCCTTTAAGTACAGAATTAAATTCTGTTTATATTATCGACAGGAAACTTTTTAAGAAGGATTTTATTCTTGAATTAAGAACATTATTTGGCGCTGACTTTGATGTTTTATCAAAAGAAGGAAGAGATGTTCTTACATGCATATTTGAATTTAATAATTATTCAAAAGACAAGTATCCAAGAATAAAATCCTTCTTAAAAAGTTTCCTGTCGATAATATAAACAGAATTTAATT
>JANYFT010000393.1 GCA_025359625.1 Ferruginibacter sp. | reverse complement strand
TCCAAAATAATTAAATGAGGCTTTGCTGTCATGATCTGTTTAAATATATCTTCACCGTTTAACGATAAACTAACCTGATAACCGGCATCCTTAAGAAGATATTCGTAAGTGTCCAGAATATCCTGATCATCCTCAATTGCCAAAACCCTATTCTCCCTCATCACTCAACCGTATTAATAACAATTCATTCTAACAGACATACGTAATTAGGATACCCAGGAGGGCTTTTAGTTTAGCGAATATTAAAAATCAAACATTGAAGTGACAAATTTTTTAATTTAATAAGACCTGCATGCACATCTATTAAAAAGAAAAAGCTTTCCTATTTCTGAAAATATGACCAAGCTTGCCGCTATCAAACTATTATTGAACAAAAATTAAACAGGCTCTTAATGATCCGTGGCCTTTTCCGCCTGATCAAGGCGATCATTAATTTTTTCATGTTTTTATTGGTTTATAATCTATGTGCTAAAAATCGAGCCAGCTTGTAAAAGCTAACCAGTCAGACGGTGGTTATTACTTTAACCGCTGATCTTTCTTTGGCCAGTTCGCGTGCGGTACGCATCATCCAAGCCAGAAGCGTACAACTTGCCGTATTATATTCTTCAAAAGAGTTCCAAGTCCTGATATAAGTTTGTAACAGAACTTCCTCTGCCGGCTCTTTTTCGGGGATGATTCGAATGATGGCTAAAAACAGCGACTTGCTGTAAATATCATACAATGCTTCGGCACCCGCTCTTTTTTTTGAGCGCACCAACTGTATGATTTCATTATCAGTAACTTCCAACCTTTTCAATGTTCTGTCGTGAGACTTAGAGTGTACTAAAATGATGCCAACATTAATTTATAAGGGATTGCAAACCAAGCTCATACTTACCGCATGCAATTGTAACTCGCAGGTATATGGGTAGGGGCACAACTATACGCTAAACGAAGTGGGGAGCGATAAAGTTAATGACCGGATTAGTGTATCCTTTCTCGATTTAGGCGAACATGTCCTCAGCGGCAAGGTCGAATTTATTAATCCTGAATTGTCGGAAACCTCCAAAGCGGATTTTGTAAGAATCAGTATTACTAATACCCAGGGATCGATCCGGCCGGGTATGTTGGCTCACCTAACTAAATGCAAAATCGTCGTTCCCTGCGTTCCCGAGGCTTGCTTGTATTTCAGCAAGTTGACTATGAGCTAAAATGGCGGGACGTTCTAATTCAAAAATTGTGATCAGCGATGGCGTTTGCAAATCAAGATACCGCAACTGAACACTGCCAAGATTAAGGTCTTTATGGCTATTATATAGGCAATCGGGATAGTTTGTTTTTAGGTTCATGTTCTATTTTAGTTCGATTGCTGGTTATGAGAATACATTTGGCACTTCGATAAAGTATAAATATACCTCAAACCTAAACATACCGCAACATAATGCTGACACCAATGATGTCCTGTGAACTTCATATAATCTTTACAAATCATCCGATTTGTAACCAATCCGTTTTCGTGGCGGGTTTGGCGGACTTAGCAAGTGATTTAAAGCCGCGTAAATCTCTTTGAACTTTCCGTCATTTTCTGATTCCATTGTTTCCAGCTTCTGCATAATCTCTCGGTAATTCAGAGCAATTTTTCTCAATGTGACAAAGGTGCGGATGATCATGATGTTCATTTCTACCGCTTTATCGCTTTTTAATACGCTGCTCAACATGGCCACCCCGGTCTCAGAAAATGCATAGGGGGAAGAGCCCCCAAAGAACTTTTTGTGTGGTATCACATTTTGTGATACCACCGCTTCAATTTCCTGTTCGGTCAAAACATACATAAAGTCAGGGGGAAATCTGCCAGAATTTCTTTTTACCGCCTGTTTCAAGGCCCTGGTTTCAACACCGTACAATTCCGCAAGATGTACGTCTAAAATTACTTTCTCGCCCCTGATAAGGAAGATTTTTGTTAGTATTCTTTCTTCGGGAATGATAATTTCCTTATTCATATAATAGGTTTTTCGTTTTGAATTATTGTTTGATTTTTTCTTTGCTTCGGTTTAATGATTCTTTTTGTAATTATTTTAGGTGAAGCAAACTTCTTTTTCAGTACTGCCATATCGGCACCAACTTTAATATCCAGTATCTTAGCATAATGCTGTGTCGTCTTGATATTGGTGTGACCTAACA
>JANYFT010000143.1 GCA_025359625.1 Ferruginibacter sp. | reverse complement strand
GTTGGCGGTGCAATGTGATATTCGTTTTGAAGACCAGGTACAGCAGGTGATTGATAAAACAGTGGAACGTTTTGGCGGCATTGATATTTTAATTAATAACGCCAGTGCCATAAACCTTACCACCACCGAACTAACAGAACCTAAACGCTTTGACCTGATGTATGATATTAATGTAAGGGGAACTTTTATGGTTAGCCGTGCATGTATACCGTATTTAAAAAAAGGCAATAATGCACATATCTTAAATCTATCTCCACCCATCAATATGGATATGAAGTGGTTTGCCAATCACCTCGCCTACACTATCAGTAAGTATGATATGAGCATGATCGCTTTGGGCCTGGCAGCTGAATTAAAAAAGTACAATATTGCGGCCAATACTTTATGGCCACGTACCACCATTGCAACTGCTGCAGTTAATAATTTACTGGGCGGAGAAATGCTGATGAATATGAGCCGTACAACAGATATTATTGCAGATGCAGCCTGGTATATTTTATCGAGGCCTTCTACAGACTGTACCGGCAATACTTTTATTGATGAAGATGTGTTGGCGAGTGAAGGCATTACAGATCTTGATAAATATGCTGTTGTCCCCGGATCCAAATTGTATCCAGATTTATTTGTTTAAGTAGTTGCTAATTTTTTATTAAACCTCATTTAGTTTGTGTAAAACTGTTGTCCGGGCAAAAAACAGCTATGTGCAAAATCGTTGCGTCGCATTCTTCTACCGAAAATTTTCATGGCATCCTTAATTATGCAACTTGTTGATGCGGTTATATTATACAATGAGAAAATGCCCTCTGCAACAATTTTTTAGCGTTCAAATAAAATTGCCCTTCGCAATATTTATCCATGCGGTGATGTTAAAAAAAGTATAATCATTTTTTATTTTGATAAGTGGTAACATTTGATTGATGATGTACGTTTAATTTCGTAAATGCTTTATTTTATTAGCATATAAAGTCACTCAATCAAAAAAGAATTTACCAATGACCAATAAATTTGCAGGGATACTAATAGTATTGCTTGGAGGGCCTTTTTTTGCCGCTGCCCAAACAGAAGTAAAAAAGATTACGGCCACCAGGTCAAGTGCTGTTTTTAAAATAGATGGTGAACTAAATGAGCCTGCATGGAAGACTGCGCAGGTAGCTACAAAATTTATAGAGTTAAGGCCCAACACCTTTGCAAAGGAGGATGAAGCAAACAAGACGGAAATATTTATAGTATACAATAACCAGGGAATTTATTTTGGCGGCTATTGCCACGAAAAAAATAAAGACAGCATTGCAACAGAGCTGGTAGGCAGGGACAATTTTGGCAACAACGATTTTATTGGCGTTGTATTGGATACTTACCTGGATAAAATAAATGGCTTTGAATATTTTGTTACGCCGTTAGGGGAACAAATGGATGCCAAAGCAATACCGCAGGACAGCAACGGCAACTCAGAGGATTTTTCCTGGAACAGCGTTTGGCAAAGTGCCTCCAAACTACAGGCAGATGGATGGAGTTTCGAAATGTTTTTGCCCTATTCAGCTTTGCGGTTTAGTAAAAAAGATGTGCAAAGCTGGGGCCTTAATATTGTAAGAAGAAGAAACAAAAGTGGCCAGCAATTATTCTGGAACCCGATTGATCCCAAGGTAAATGGCTTTCTAACACAGGAAGGTATTTTAACCATTCCGGATAAAATATCTCCGCCGGTAAGGTTGTCTTTTTCTCCTTACTTCTCAAGTTATGTCAACAATTACCCTTACAATATACCGGGTGTAAAAAATACCACCTATGCATTTAACGGAGGTATGGATATTAAGTATGGCATTAACGAAAGTTTTACGCTGGATGCCACACTGGTGCCGGATTTTGGCCAAACGCAAAGCGATAACCGGATTTTAAACCTAAGCCCTTTTGAAGTAAAATACAATGAGAACAGAACTTTTTTTACGGAAGGTACTGAGCTTTTTAACAAGGGTAATTTGTTTTACAGCAGGCGTATTGGTGCAACACCCATACATTATGGAGATGTTGCCGGTATGTTGGAGAGTACGCAGCATATTGACAAAAACCCTACGGAAACAAAGCTGTTAAATGCCATAAAAATTTCTGGCCGTAACAAGAACAAACTGGGCATTGGCTTTTTTAATGCCATCACTCAACCCATGTATGCAACGGTTGAAGATATGAAAGGCGAAAAGCAACGATTTTTAACCAACCCATTGACCAATTATAACATTCTTGTGCTGGATCAGAGCCTTAAAAATAACTCGTCAGTTACACTCGTAAACTCAAATGTATTACGAAACGGTAAGGATTATGATGCCAATGTTACAGCGCTGTTATTTAATTTGTACGATAAAAAGAACAAATGGAATCTGAATGGCAATGCTTATTCAAGCACTATCTTCAGCAATAAAAATTCTACCGGGTATAAGTATGGAGCAGGCTTTGGTAAAGTAAGCGGCAGTTTTAGTTTTTCAACCATGGTACAGGTAGTGGACGATAAATTTAATCCCAATGATATGGGCATTCAGTTTTACAACAACAACATCAACACTTATATTTATGCCGGCTACGCTATTACCAAACCAACTAAATGGTTTAACCGGCTGTTTAATAACTTTAATTTCAATTACGATCAGCTTTTTGTACCAAGGGCTTATCAAAGCCTTAAGTTTAATTACAATGGCCATCTGCAATTAAAAAACTTATGGTGGGTAGGATTGTTTACAAATGTATCGCCAAAAGGAAATGATTTTTATGAACCCAGGGTAACGGGAAGGGTTTTTAAAAGCCCGGCTTACTTTACACAGGGTGCATTTGTAGAAAGCAATTCAGCAAAAAAATATAGTATAAGTCTTGCTGCCATGCTGGGCAATACTTATCTTTTTAACTCAAAAGAACTGTACATTGAATTTACCCAGAGCATGCGTTTCAGCAATAAGTTTTCAATCACCCATTACATCAACTTAGATCCTATCAGCAACAATGTTGGCTTTCCAACAAGCAACAGCGACAACGGTTCAGACGGAATTTATACAGACGGGACACTGTTGTTTGGCCGCCGCCACCGCACCACGATTGAAAACCGGCTGAATTTTAAATACAGCTTCAATAATAAAATGTATATCACTATGCGGCTGCGGCATTACCTGGGCAGTGTAACCTATAAAGAATTTTTTATCTTAAACCAGGCAGGTAACCTGGATGCAATCCCAGCAGGTAATACAGACATTAAACAATACATCAGCAATAACCACAACTTTAATAATAATTACAACACGTTTAATGTTGACATGGTTTATAGCTGGCGTTTTGCGCCCGGCAGTGAATTTAATATCGTTTGGAAAAATGGTATTAATACTTTTGAAAGCGATGTAGTGAATGGCTATTTCAAAAATTTTCATAATACCATTGCTGCCCCGCAAAATAATAGTGTGTCAGTAAAAATACTTTATTACATAGACTACCTGCAGCTAAAAAAGAAGAAATAAAAAACCGGCTGTCTTTTGTGACAACCTGATTTAATATTGAGAATAAATACTAATCTTTTATTCTTTGCGGCATAAGAATATTCAAAATATTTATACTCTTGTAAAGTTTCCTTTCAAACAATTTAAGGCACCTATTTCAGCATCATTTTATTTACAGGTTTTTCAAGCAGGTATTTATAAATGAATTCGGTTTTTGAATTTTGATAATGCAGCCATTTGTTGCCACCCCAGCCATGTCGGCCACCACTGTATTCCATAAACTCAAAATCTTTTTTAGCATCTTGTAATTTACTTATAAGGTTAATGCTGTTTTGTATATGTACATTATCATCAATAACCCCATGCACAATCTGCAGCATGCCTTTGTATTTATCAACATAAGATAATACAGAACTTGATTTGTAGCCTTCAGGATTTTCTGCTGGCGTATCCATGTAACGCTCTGTGTAATGTGTATCATAAAAACTCCAGTCGGTTACGCTGCCCCCTGCCATACCATGAGTAAATACATCGCTGCCATAGGTAAGTGCATAGCAGGTCATGTAGCCACCATAGCTAAATCCGGTGATGCAAATTTTTGATGAGTCTGCATTGCCATTTGCAATTAACCATTTTACCATGGAGGTGTAATCTTTCATTTCCCAATAACCTAAATTACGGTACATATAATTTACGCCTTCTTTACCAAAATGCCCACTGGCACGGTGATCCATCACAACCTGTATTAAGCCTTCTTTGGCATAAAATTGTTGATTACCATTCAGGCTCCAGGTATCCCAGCAAGTGCCTGCATTAGGGCCGCCATAAATAGAAATAAGTACCGGATATTTTTTTGTCTTATCCATATTTTGTGGCCAGGTTACTTTCATAGGCAGATCATATATTCCATCATCACTTTTTACACGAAGCAGTTCAGTTGCAGCCAAATTGTAGCTTGCAAATGAAGCCGCTTTTGCATCGCCAATTTCTTTAATGATTTTTCCTTTGTTATTTAGCAGGGTCATTTTTGTGGGCGTAGCGGAGTTGGAATAAGTGGTAATAAAATAACTGCCCCCAGGTGAAAGATTAATATTGGTATTATTGTAATCACCAAAAGTTAACCGCTGCAAATTTTTACCATTCAGGCTAACGCTGTAAAAATCTATACGGGCAGTGTTTTCTTTGCTTCTGGCTGTAAAGTAAACAATGCCTTTTTTTTCTTCTATCTGGGTAATATTCAGCACCGTAAATTTTCCACTGGTGATGGGATTTATCTCTTTACCAGTCATGTCGTACAGGTACAAATGGTTCCATCCGGACTGGTCACTTTCTAAAATAAAGTTTTTGTTATTGTTTAAAAAATGAAGCCGCTCGTATCCATCTTCCAGTTGTATCCATGTTTTTTGTTTTTCATCATACAGTTCTTTTTTAGAACCAGTAGCCGGGTCCACGCTCCAAATTTTTAAATTATTTTGCCCACGGTTCATCCATTGAACCCACAATGAACTGCCATCGGGTGTCCAGTAAGGTGCGCCAAAATACTTATCATCCTTATCATTAAAATCAGCAAATGTAACAGTACCACCTTCAGGTGAGATGATACCGATCTTTACCTCCGGATTTGGGTCGCCTACTTTAGGATACCGCTCTTTTTCTACATAGCCATGCTGACCGTTTCCATCGGTGATCGTATAAACAGGAACAGGCGAATCATCGGTTCTGAAAAAAGCAATGTGCTTACTATCAGGGCTCCACCAAAAAGTGCGGTAGGTGCTGGCCCTGCCTAAAATTTCTTCAGTATACACCCAACTTGCATACCCATTTAATATCACATCACTACCGTCGGTGGTTAAACGATTTTGTTTGTTGGTGCTGATGCTGATGCTATACAAATCATTGTTTCTGGTAAAGGCTACATAGTTCCCATCTGGGCTAACGGTTGGATTTAGTTTTTTATCCTTATTAGTTGTCAGTTGACTTTCAACACCATTTTTTTTAATGTAGATATCGCCGTTTTTGATAAAGGCCGTTGTTTTAGCAGGAGTATCCTTGCCACTTATATCTGCATCAACAGCTTCTTTTTCTGTGGCGGTTTTGCAATCCAGCACGTAATTTTTTCCGCCCCTTGTTAAAATAATATGACTGTCATCCAGCCATTTGCCCGCCATGGGCAAGGGTTGAATAATACCATTAAAATTTGCCTTAAAATATTGTTCATCCGTGAGATCTTTTTTTTGTGCCTGCACATACAATGAGCATACAGCCAATACAGCAAGGGCTGAAGATTTTTTTACAAACGATAGCATAGTTTACCTGTTTAGAATTTTGTAAACAAGATAGTTTTTTTGGGGGAGATGAAAAAGTGAGGTTGATGAATGGGGGTTTAGTGATACTACGTCTATTAACATGATTCTTATGTGGCGTATTACAAAGCCGGATAAAAAAATGGTTATGGTCTTAAAGTAAATTTAGTACTTGAATTTTTTAGACGGTCTTTGTCTTGTATCAAAAAAAGTAAGCAGTTCTATTTTATTACCTGCAATTCTGTAAAGAAGTAAATTATGTTTTGTGATCAGGGCCTCATAAATATTTCTTTTTGCTGATCTCCGATACATTTTTGGTCGTTGTTTTATTTGGGATAATTTCTGCTGGGTTACGGCAATAAATTTTATGACCACTTTATCATTCCATTCCTCCTGTAAATAATCTACAATTTGCTGGTAACGCTCTTCTGCTTTTGGCAACCAGATTATTTCGTAAGCCATTTATTGTACTTTTTCATTACTTCATCATGGGGTTTGCCTTTCCCTTTTGCAGATTGTTTTATTGCTTCCTCCACATCTTGCTGAACTGTTGATGGTAACTCATCCCACAGATCAATCTGGCTATCCGCTTCCAGCAGCGCATGAACCATCTTCACTACACGTTCATCAGCAGTTTCAATATATTTTTTTACATTTTTTCGTAAAATTGTTACGTTAGCCATAACTAAAGGTTGTAATTAAAATTACGAAATATTTATACAGCATTAAGTAATTGCCAAACAAGATATTTATGAATACAGAATATCCATGTGAATGTATTTGGCAAAACTTTTAAATCAGCATAAAAGAATCAGCACAAACATGGTAAATCACTTACCAGATTTGTGCTGATCACTGAATAAAAATAATACACTATTCAAAATGCTCCGGCCGCATCATAGGGAAAAATAGTACATCCTGAATAGAATGCTGGTTGGTTAATAACATGGCTATTCTGTCAATACCCAAACCTATGCCACTCGTTGGCGGCATGCCATATTCCAAAGCACGTAAAAAATCGTGGTCAATAAACATTGCTTCATCATCACCACGTTCCATTAGTTTGGTCTGTTCTTCAAACCTTTCTCTTTGTTCAATCGGATCGTTCAACTCACTGTAAGCGTTCGCAATTTCTTTACCATTGCACATCAATTCAAAACGCTCTACCAGGCCGGGTTTGCTGCGGTGCTTTTTTGTAAGCGGGCTCATCTCAACCGGATAATCGGTAATAAAGGTGGGTTGTATATAATTACCCTCGCATTTGCTTCCAAAAATTTCGTCAATCAGTTTCCCTTTGCCCCATTTTTCATCAGCATGGATCTTTAATTCACCGCATACATTTCTTATCCCGTCTTCACTCATTTCACTTATATCAAAGCCCGTAAATTCTTTAATGGAATCGTACATGGTAATCCTTTTATACGGAGCTTTAAAATCAATTTCTTTATCGCCTACTAACACTTTAGAAGTACCATTGGTTGCCAGTGCAACTTTCTCCAATAATTGTTCAGTGATTTGCATCATCCACTCATAGTCTTTATAGGCCACGTAAAATTCCAATACGGTAAATTCTGGATTGTGTGTTCTGTCCATACCTTCATTGCGAAAGTTGCGGCTAAATTCATACACCCATTCAAAGCCACCCACTATCAATCTTTTTAAATACAACTCGTTGGCTATGCGCATATACATAGGCACATCTAATGCGTTATGGTGTGTGGTAAATGGCCTTGCTGCTGCACCGCCGGGAATACTTTGTAGCACAGGCGTATCCACTTCCAAAGCACCACGTTCATTTAAAAATTCACGGATGGCATTCATCATTTTAGTTCGTTTGATGAAGGTTTCCTTTACACCAGGATTCACTATCAGGTCTGCATAACGCTGCCTGTACCGAAACTCCGGATCAGTCACTTCATCAAAAGCTTCACCATCTTTTTCTTTTACAATTGGTAAAGGACGCAACGATTTTGTAAGTATGGTAAATTCTTTTACATGGATAGAAGTCTCACCAGTTTTTGTGGTAAATACATATCCTTTAATGCCAATTATATCGCCAATGTCAATCAATTTTTTCCAAACGGTCTGGTACAAAGTTTTGTCTTCGCCGGGGCAAATATCATCCTGCTTAATATAAAACTGAATTTTTCCTACGGCATCCTGTATCACTGCAAAATTAGCCTTGCCCATATCACGTACACTCATTATCCTGCCCGCAATACACACATCAGCAAATAATTCTTTAACGCCCTGAGGGTAGTCGAAGGGTTCTCCCTTAAAATTTTCTTTTATAAAAATAGAAGTACTATTAACCGGGTACAATGCAGCAGGGTAGGCATCAATACCTAAATTGGCCAATGCTGCTAACTTTTCTCTTCTAATAATTTCCTGCTCTGATAAATGTGTTGTGCTCATGTAAATAATAATAAATGAATTTGCCTAAACATTTGCCGGCAGTTGAATTTTTTGCGAAGATACCGCATGAAACCCATTTGCCCACCTCCGTTGCATTGGCTCTTTAATATGTCAGGATACTTCCTATATTTGTTTTACAAAATTAAAATCTATGAAAAAACTTATTTTAATATTAACAATGCCCTTATTATTCTGCGGTTGCGATGTGTTGCAGCAATTGCCACAGGCGGCAGGCGTAGGCGGAGCAGTTACAGAAGCAGAAGCAGGACAGGGAATTAAAGAGGCGTTAAGCCAGGGATTGGTAAAAGCAGCATTACAATTAAACAAAGAGGATGGATTTTTTAAAGATGCGGCGTATAAAGTTTTGCTGCCACCAGATGCTCTAAAAATTGAAAACACACTCCGTACCCTTGGGTTAGGAAGTATGGTGGATAAAGCTATTTTACAAATAAACAGGGGAGCAGAAGATGCTGCAGGATATGCCAAACCAATTTTTGTTGATGCCATCAAAAATATGAGCCTCAGTGACGCCATTGGTTTGGTAAGAAATGGAGATACCAGTGCCACGCATTTTTTCAGGGAGAAAACTACAACCCAATTAATGAATGCATTTGCGCCCGTTATAAAATCATCGCTTGATAAAGTGGAGGCTACTAAATACTATAGCGATATTGTAAATAAGTATAATAATTTTCCAACCACATTTACAAAAATAAACCCCGACCTGGTTAGTTATGTTACTGCAAAAGCTACCAATGCTTTATTTAACCAGGTAGCACTGGAAGAAAAAAACATCAGGACTAACTTTGCAGCAAGGACAACCGATATTCTAAAAAAAGTTTTTGGGCAGCGGTTGTAATTTTTATGGAATTTGCTAAATTAGTTGTTAGATTTTATTAAATAATTTGTAATAGCAATTAATTTAAAATCCATATCCAACTTCGCGGCTATGTGAAATTTTTTGCTAAAACTTACATGTTAATCGAAAGGCAACCTGCCCTAAAAAATATCAATTGACAATTTCCGTTAAAAATATATAGCCTTAATAAATGTACAGCTGATTATTTACAGCAAGCGATTTTTCGCCCCTAAAAAATCAGTTACAGCCTTTACACCATTGTTATAAAGAATCTCCTTCTCTACAGGTTTCATTTTGCGTACCCTTGCTTGAATGGAACCATAACTAATATAGATAGTTCTGTCTTTTTCATTTTCCCGGTTGGGGAACTTTCGGTTTAGTGTTACTATTATCAGGTTATTAAATGCATGAACATAATTTTTAAGTGACCTGATTTGAAAAGGAGGTATATTATTACTGTTCTTTTTAAGTGAATCAATTTGTGCAGGGCGTTCCAGTTTTATACCAAGCGTTTGT
>JANYFT010000292.1 GCA_025359625.1 Ferruginibacter sp. | reverse complement strand
CCATGGTCCTGTAATAAAATATGTCCTTTCGCAGCCATACCGAAATTGGGCCATTTTTCATATTTACTTCTTGCTACCAGAGCATAATAATAACCTGTGCCACGCTGGTATTCCAATACTTTCCATCCATTCAGCCAATGCTCTATACGGTTATCGGGATATACCACAATCATTCCCCTGTTCCATTCGCCAATAGGCCTTCTTGCCCTCGGCTCTCTTGATGAGGGTATCAGATCGTACAGCGATGCTAAAGTACGGTTACCCACCACACCCAGTTTGGCATCGGGATGTTTGGCATCGTCCAATACCTGGTATTCCAGGCCAATGGAAGAGCCTTCCGTGGTCTCATTTTCTGTTACAAAATATTTTACGCCGCTATTGGCACCTTCACTTAATTTAAAATCGAACTGACAAATAAATGCACCATATAATTTATCGGTTACAATATCCCCGCCGTTGGCCGCTTCACCACCGGCAGAAGGCAGCACACTAAACACATTGTCTTTTATCTCCCAGCCTTTTTCTGGAAATTTATCTTTATGAGCCCCCCTCCATCCAGTGGTAGTTTTGCCATCCCATAACATGGATATACCATTTCGTTTCTCAACGTCTGAAAGGTTGTTGGGAATAAGGTTGACAACAAAAATATTATTGTATGGAGATGGTTTAATGTTATCCGTTTGTATCCTCAAATTACGCCAGTGAATCTGCCGGCCCTCATCTGCTTTATCATTAATAGCATGTACCTGCAAAGCGATAAAACCTTTTGGCGTCATATCATCTATCACCCAGGCCGCCGGCATCCCGTTCAGCCATGTTCTGATGCTGGTGCCAATGCATTCAATGCGGGCATGGTTCCACTCCGATTGTTTAAAAGCCGCTTTGGCACTTTGGTTAAGGTCTAAAGGATACAACCAGTCACGGCGGCCTTCATCATAAATACCGGCAGTCCACTTCCGTTTGCTGGGATCAATTTCATACTGGTAACCATGCACCCTTCCGTTCTCATAATCCGGTTTACTTTCGCTGCGAAACTGCACACCACTATTCATAGTGCTGTCTACTTTAAAATCAAACTCTACAATAAAATCACCATAATTCTTTTCTGTTGCTAAAAATGAGTTGGGTTCATTCAATACAGTAGTGCCAATTATCTCCCCATTTTTAACGGTATATTTTGCCTTACCATTTAATTGTTTCCAGCCTGTAAGATCTTTACCATTAAAAAGATTTTTCCATTGGGCAGCACTGATAAATGCAGAGCAAAGCAGTAATATGGAGAGCAAACTTTTCTTCATAAGCCTTTCGTTAAAAAATAAAGAATAAATAAGGGGTAAACAATTGAAACATTTAATTTTTCAAGTTAATTAATTCTGACAATAGTGTTATTATTTTTTTAAACCCGTATTATAAAGGAGCTAATTACATAGCGTTGGCTACATTTTAAAAATGGGTAGCCGTAACCGGCATTTAAAATAAAATGACCCGTAATTTGCACGGGCCATTGGCTGTTTTAAGATAAAGTAAATTATTTACCGGGGGATTATGGGGCCATACCTCAATTCTCTTCCTCCTTTGCCCTTGCCCGGATAAAGTATATCATGAGCGGTTTCATAACCTTCATCAGCAACCTTTACCAGCATACGCTTAGCGCTAACGCAACGGGACACATATATCATTAATGCAGCAGTACCAACAACCGCTAATGCGAGGGTAATTTTTGAAGTGTTTTTCATTGTATTAATTTTTGTAAAGATAAAAAAGCTATTACCCACCACCATCTTTATTCATTTATTTATTTATAAACCCATAAGGCAGCTAAAGGTTTTGGATTTTAAATAATATTACACTCCGGGATTTTTCTTTCGTTCTTATATATGTCAGTTGCTCAGTTATACCGCATTCTGTAAAATCTGGAAATTATAAACCTATTCCACCATCCTGCTTTTGGCGAAGGCCTGATAAAGAGGGGTCCATTTTAATAGCCTCATCGCACATTGACTGCCCCTTTTCTTTCTGCCCCTTTTTTTGAAAGCACAAACCAGCCTGGTACAAAGCTTTGGCATCTTTTGCATCCAGCACCATTAACTGCTGGCAATA
>JANYFT010000259.1 GCA_025359625.1 Ferruginibacter sp. | reverse complement strand
GCCCATAAAATAACCTATGCAAGCTACCTCCATTTTTTGTACACCTTTTTTTTTCGATAAAACTCTTGTCCTGTAAAGGGTACAGCTATTTTATTGCATATTTTTACCGGACAAGAATGTATAAAAATATCACCTCTCCGGGTGGTTACCGCAAGGTCTCCGTTTGGTAAGGTGCAAAGGCCACCCACCTCCAGCAAAGTGCCTTCGGGTGAACGCACTTTATTGATCTTAAAAAAATCTTCTTCTTTGGCAGCTTCCTGGGCAAACAAAGCTGATGGCAAACTAAAAATTGCAAGGCAGCAAAAGATAAAGTATTTACCAATCGTTGCGGCTATTGTTGATGTATATAATTTCATAAAAAAATGCAGTATTAATTAAAAAAGAATAGAGTAACTGAATTTATTTTGAACAGGAACCAGTAATTCCTTTTGTCCGTTTTGCTCTCGTATTATAGGTTTAGTATTATCCGGATTATCTATTTTTAAATAGTAAGATTTGTCATTGACCAGGTATAAACCTTTTGATATTTCAGTAATTGAGCCAGCTCCAACAACACGAACATACAAGTTAGATCTGCTGTTTTGTATGGTTATTTCTCTTTCTATTCCCTGCCCGTTTTTTAATATCCTTATCATGTCAGAAACTGCAGCTCCGTAAATGGTGTATTTAAAAGTAGGCCTGTCTTTTTCATCCAGCGTATACCCATTTGGCCGGTAACCGGTCCCGGTCGTATCGCCTGCCCACGCTGCATTTATATCAGTTAATTTTTCAACCGTGAGCATTGGTTTGCCGAAATACTGGGCAGCACCTGCTGCTCTCGATGATCCATCACCTCTTTCGTGCCACATGGGGGTAGCATCTAAAAAATTGCCCCGCCATAACTGAACCATCATACCCTTATCCATATCGTAGGTATAATGAATTTTTTCAGGAGTTCCTACATTTACTGAATGTGTAACCCGGCCACCAACAGGCAGGTCAACAAAACTACGCAGGATGGTATTTTCAGTGGCGTTTGCCAGCACCGGATCTGCATCATTGGTAGAGGAAACACTGCCGGCATCGCTGATGGTAAATTCTCTTATGCCTGGTCCGGTGATGCTTAGTGCCAGCGAAGATCTTGCCCAATCAACATACTTTGAATAAACAAATTCAAAAGGCCAGTCACCGGCTTGTAAATTAACCGAGCCCTTGTTGTCGTTATTATTTAAGGTAAAAACAGCAGTATTATTTATTTTAACCGCACCGCTCCCACCGGCTGTGTGAGTAATAAAATTATATTCTCCGGGTTCATTTATATGCAGGGTGCCAGTATAGCGAACCAGGTATTCATTATCCGGTAACCCGGTCAAATTTGTTGTAATGGTAGGAGAAGTTTTTTGTGCAATTGCTTTGAGCGTTTTATAGTCCGGTTCTTTTACAAACTTCCCTTTATATAAACTGCTGGCAATAACAGATAGAGATGGTTTTGTCTTATCATAATTGCTCACAATAATATTTCTGAAAGCAACCGGCCCATGATCTCCCTGTATGCGCAAAGCATCCGTTGCTACTTCATTGTTTTCAACGGCACCACGGGTAGGGCCTTCAAGAGATACATTTTCCTGGATCAATACGCCATTCAATTCTACCCTTAAAATTTTGGCGTTTTCTATTTTGGCACTGCCTTCAAAACGGGGTGCCTGGAAAACAATTTTTAAGTGTTGCCAAAGGCCGGGAGCCCTGCTCACATTTTGTCTCGGTGCATATCCCTGGTAGCCTTTTTGTCCTTCGGGTTTGGTATCATCCCAGCGTTCGTAAATGCCTCCGTTATCTCCTGAACGGGGATTCAGAACTCCCCAGCTATCCAGTAACTGCACTTCGTATCTGCCCTGCAAATAAATACCGCTGTTTGAACCTTTGGACATCATGTAATCCAGTTCTATATCCAGGTCACCATGTTTAAAATTTGTAAAGAGGTCTTGCCGTGCTACAGCATTTGGAAGGTTGACCAATACGCCTTTTCCACTGCTAAAAATCAGGGTATCTTTTTTATTAAGGTCTGCATTTACATCACCTGCAATATGCCAGTTGGCCCCTGCCTTTTTAAAGTCGGATAAACTACTAAGGTCAAGTTGTTTTTGTGCTGATAATTCCTGCCAGCAAAAAAGGCTGATAAAAATGTGGATCGTTTTTAATGTACACTTGTAATTAATGGGAATTTTACTCATATGCAATATTTGTCTTTTGTTTTGAAGCATGTAGAAATGTCCTTTTAACTTTTAAAAATAGGCCAAAAATTATTAGCAGAATTTATTTTCCTTACTATTGGTATAGCTTTCTTTTTTTCAGGTTTAACCTGCCATGTTTTGGATAAAAAAATATAACCTTGTTTTATCCATATCCATTATTTCATCTTTATGATTTTAACCTTTGTAAAAAAATGACGTTTTCACCTTCCTTTAAATCAAAAATGTATTATCCACCTATAAAGCCTATCTTTATACGCCATATTTTATTTTAGCTAAAATATCCAGCACGGTAAGAAAATAACAACCACTAAATTTTTTTATATGTACACTTATATTTGGAATAAATACTTGCCGGTAATAAGGATTTTATTGAAAAAATCTGCAACCGGGGATCAGTTACTTAGCCTTAACAGGGAAGATTTTGAAAGAGCAGGAACAGGCAGAAAAGCAGGCTATAAATTTGTGATAGCTTACACGGATGGTAAGGTAAGTAATGTAATCAGCGGATCAGATTTGGCGAGCCATCTGGCAAGTGCCATGTTGGAAGATGCGGCAACAAAAGCAGTTTTGATGACTGGCCAGTTTGAAGTAATATTAAATACCAAGTTTCAGCTTACTATAAAAAATACCACGCCACAACCGGTAGCAACACCCGTTGAAGAAGTTGTGGCATCCGTTGAAGCCGAGTAGGTAGTTATATGCTTTATTAATACATACCATTTTAAATTTAATTACCCATCCACATTTTGAAGTTCACAGATTTTGGTTTCGACGAAAGATTAATAGAAGGCATAGAAGCCTCAGGATATAATGACGCAACACCGGTTCAGGAACAGGTTATTCCCCTTGTTTTAGCAGGTAAAGATGTAATTGCTTCGGCACAAACAGGCACTGGTAAAACGGCTGCTTTTTTATTACCTCTTATTAACAATATCATTTCAAGTCCACTCAATCATCACAGTATTACTGCATTGGTAATTGTTCCCACCAGGGAACTTGCCATACAGATAGCCCAGCACATGGAAGGCTTATCTTATTTCACGTCTGTAAGTTCAATTGCAGTGTATGGCGGGGGAGATGGCAATGCTTTTATTCAGGAAAAAAAAGCATTAAGCGTAGGAGCTGATGTGGTGATTTGTACACCGGGTAAAATGCTGGCCCACATTAACATGGGCTATGTAAAATTCCAGGGATTAAAATATTTAATTTTAGACGAAGCCGACCGTATGCTGGATATGGGTTTTTATGACGATATCATGCGCATTATTGGAGCTTTGCCCGCTAAGCGGCAGAATCTTTTATTTTCTGCCACCATGCCACATAAAATAAGGGAAATGGCCAGGCGCATTTTACACCAGCCGGCAGAAATAAATATTTCCATCAGCAAGCCAAACGAAAAAATTATTCAGTTGGCTTATGTAGTGTATGATACGCAAAAAATCCCCCTGGTAAAATATCTTTTGCTCAAAAAAACTTTCTCTTCAGTGCTTATTTTTTGCAGTAGTAAAATCAGTGTTAAGGAATTAAACCGGCAACTTCAAAAAACCGGCCTTCCTGTTGATGAAATACATAGCGACCTTGAGCAGGGAAAAAGGGAAGAAGTGCTGATGCATTTTAAAAGCGGGCGGCTGCAAATATTGGTAGCTACAGATATATTAAGCCGTGGTATTGATATTGATAACATCGGCTTGGTTTTAAACTACGATGTGCCACACGATGGTGAAGACTATGTTCATCGCATAGGACGTACAGCAAGGGCAGCTGCAGACGGTACTGCCATTACATTTATCAGCGTAAAGGAACAACGCAAATTTGCCTCTATAGAAAAATTACTGGGCAAGCCGGTTCCTAAGGCAGCAGTTCCTGAACAATTTGGCGAAGTGCCCGCCTATACACCCGCTACATTTGTGCCCAGGGAAGTTGGTACCAAACATGGCAAAAAACCAATGCACTTCAGCAGACACTCACCAGCCCGCAAGTAAGGCGCCCTCTATGTGTCTGCCTCGGCGGATAGCAAAGAGCAAGGGCCTACAGCTAAGAAGAATCAATTAATTGTACGCTTTCTAAAAATTAGGGTCTTCGATAACCCTTCTTTAAGGAAAGAGGTTTCCCTCCAATGAAATATATTTGTACAAACAACTTATTATTTCGTCTACAGCCAATATATTATTTAGCCCTGTTGAATACCTTAAAGGAGTTGGTCCATTAAGAGGCGATATGCTGAAAAAAGAATTAGGCATTTTTACGTTTAAGGATATACTTGAATATTATCCATTCAGGCATGTAGATAAAACCAGGGTGGATAAAATCGGCTCACTCAATCCTGATACCGAATATGCGCAGGTTGCAGGCCGGTTAATTCATGTTGACCTGATAGGAGAAAAGCGGAGCAAACGTTTGGTAGCTTATCTACAGGATGATACGGGCGAAATAGAACTTGTATGGTTCCAGGGAATACATTGGGCAGAAAAATTATTAACCGTTGGCCACAACTATCTGGTGTTTGGCAAGGTGGGCTTTTTTATGAACCAGGTGCAGATCAATCATCCTGAAATTGAATTGTACAATGCAGAAAAGGCCGATGGAAAAAAATTCCTGGAACCTATTTATTCATCTACAGAAAAACTAAAAGCAAGAGGGTTAAATGGCAGGGCATTTGCGAAATTAACCTATGCCTTATTGCAACAATTATCACCCAAAGATTTACCTGAAAATTTGCCCGATAAAATAATTAAGCAGTATCGCTTTGTTAGCCGTTGGGATGCATTTTGCAGCATTCATTTTCCGGCATCTGAAGAAATGTATACCCATGCAATTAGGCGGTTAAAGTTTGAAGAATTATTTTTTGCACAAATAAGATTAGGCTTTATACGCAGCACCCGGCATCGTTTTAGCAAGGGTTGGGAGTTTAATAAAGTAGGCGATTTGTTCAATACATTTTACAATACTTATTTGCCTTTTGAATTAACCAATGCCCAAAAGCGAGTATTGAAAGAGATAAGGAAAGATACCGGTACCGGCAAACAAATGAACCGGCTTTTGCAGGGGGATGTGGGTAGTGGAAAAACAATTGTGGCTTTGCTTAGTATGCTGATTGCAGCCGATAATATCCGCCCCTCAGACAGACAAGGTTTTCAAAGTGTAATTATGGCTCCCACAGAAATTTTGGCGCAGCAACACTATAATACGATCGCTGCATTGGTAAAAGATTTACCTGTTTGTGTAAAACTATTAACCGGGTCATCTGTTAGTAAACAACGTAAAGAAATATTAAAGGCCTGCGAAGATGGTTCATTGACAATATTAATTGGTACCCATGCAGTGATAGAAGATAAAGTGCAATTTAAAAACCTGGGCTTTGCGGTAATAGATGAACAACATAAATTTGGTGTGGCACAAAGAGCAAGATTGTGGAATAAGAATTCGCTGCCACCACATATTTTGGTGATGACGGCAACGCCTATACCAAGAACACTGGCACTAACCGCCTATGGCGATCTTGATTACAGTGTGATTGATGAATTGCCGCCGGGCAGGCAACCAATTGCAACGGTACATCGTTTTGAAAGCAAACGCCCCATGGTTATGGATTTTATCAGGGATGAAATTAAAAAGGGCAGGCAGGCGTACATCGTATACCCGTTGATAGAAGAATCTGCTAAAATGGATTATGAAAATCTGATGAAAGGTTTTGAAGAAGTAAAATCTTTTTTTCCGGAACCAAAATACTGGATCAGCATGGTGCATGGCAAACAACCGGCAGCACAAAAGGATACCAACATGCAACGGTTTGTAAAAGGCGATACAAATATTATGGTGAGTACCACTGTAATTGAAGTAGGGGTAAATGTACCCAATGCGAGTATCATGGTAATTGAAAGCGCAGAAAAATTTGGGCTATCACAATTACACCAGTTAAGAGGAAGGGTAGGCAGGGGCAGTGAAAAAAGTTTTTGCATATTATTAACAGGTAACAAAATATCAAAAGACGCCAGGGAAAGATTAAAGATTTTATGTGCCACCAATGATGGTTTTAAAGTTGCTGAAAAAGACCTTGAATTAAGGGGCCCGGGGGATATTGAAGGAACAAAACAAAGCGGCCTTTTAAACTTTAAATTGGCGAGCATAGTCAATGACAGGGTGATGCTTGAAATTGCAAAAAATGAGGCTTCGGAAATAGTTAATAACGATCCTGATTTAATAAGGGCAGAAAATTTGCCGGTAAAAACATACCTGCAAATTCAAAAAGATAAAACAGTTTGGAGCAAAATATCGTAAATAGTAAATAAGGAAATGTTAACAAAACAATCCGGCAGGCTTTATGATTATATTTCAGTACTTTGTATAAAATTACCTCTCTTGAATTTTATTAAGAAAATAATTTTTTATTTTTCACTTGCCTTGCCAATAATATTTGTAGGTAAGTTTGCTTTTGCCCAACTTCAATTTATTGAAAACAAAGGACAGTGGGATAACAGGGTAGTTTTTAAAAGCGATATTTCCAACGGAGCTTTCTTTCTTCAAAAAAATGGCTTTAGTGTTGTTTTACACAACACAGATGATTTGAAAAACTTTTCTGATCATCAGCATGGACATCTTACTATTGACAGCAATGCCGGAGCAGCAAAAAATAACAGCAGGTCATCCTTTCCCAAAAATGATAATCTTGTAGTTCGTTCACATGCTTACAGGGTTAATTTCTTAGCGGCTTCAAATAATGCAGAAGTGCTGCCAGATAAGGCTTTGGCCACTTACAATAATTATTTTATTGGTAATGATAAAAGTAAATGGAAAGGGAATTGTAAAATATACCAGGGGGTTACCTATAAAAATATGTACCCCAATATTGACGTAAGATATTACACAGATGCTGGTACCTTAAAATACGATCTGATAGTACATCCGGGTGGCAATATCAATAACATTGCATTAAAGTATGAAGGGGTTGATAAACTTGAAATAAGAAATAAAGAACTTGTTATTGCTACTTCTGTTGGAGAAGTAAAAGAATTATATCCCTACTCATACCAGGTTGAAAAAACTGGCAGAACAACAGTGGATTGCAGGTATGTAGTGAAAGATAATGTAGTGAAATTTAAAGTAAAAAATTACTCACCGGATGCCACCATTATTATTGATCCAACATTAATTTTTAGTTCATTTACGGGCAGCAATAGTGATAACTGGGGCTATACAGCAACACCAGGGCCCGATGGAAGTTTTTTTGCCGGAGGCATTTCTTTTAATTCAGGTTATCCTACTTCAACAGGTGCTTACGATGAAACTTGGAATGATGGGGCAAATGAAGATGCAAATGGCCCTTTTGATATCGCCATCATTAAATTATCTCCGGATGGCGTTAATAGGTTGTATGGTACATACCTTGGTGGCAAAACAGCTAACGAACAGCCACATAGCATGATTTGTGATGCACAGGGAAATCTTATCGTAGCGGGCAGAACCACCTCTTCGGATTATCCTATAACTACACCTGTTATAGGCAAAACTGGTGGCCACGATATTGTAATTACAAAATTTAATGCTACTGGGACTGCATTAATAGGATCGATAAAAATAGGTGGTAGCGGTGATGACGGGGTTAATATTAAAGCAAAATATTCTCCATTGCCAGCCGACGCACTTCCCCAAACAGACGGAGCATTTGAAACAAGAAGAAACTATGGCGACGATGCAAGAAGCGAGGTGATACTGGATGGTGGTGGCAATATTTTACTTGCTTCCTGTACGCAATCTGACAGTTTTCCGGTAACCAGTTCTGCATTTCAACCTGTATTTGGCGGTGGCAGGCAGGATGGTGTGATATTAAAATTTACTCCCAATCTTTCTGGTTTAATATTCAGTTCATTTTTTGGCGGCAGTGGCAGTGATGCTTGTTTTGTTTTATCTATTAACCCCGCAACAGGAAATTTGTATGTTGCAGGTGGAACAACCAGTGCAAAACTTCCGGGTACTATACTAGGATCTGCTACAGAACCAGGTATCGGAATCACCAACCAGGGAGGAGCAACAGACGGGTTTGTGACAGAAATTAAAGCAGATGGATCTGCTATCATTAAAACTATTTTCACTGGCACCAGAGGCAATGATTTAGTATATGGTATCCAGTTTGATAAATTCGGATTTCCTTACATTATGGGAGCTACCACTGGCGACTGGCCAATTAAAAATGCAACATTTAGTAATGGAGGTGCCAAGCAATTTATTGCCAAATTGAAACCAGATCTTTCCTCTTTTTTATATTCTACCATATTTGGCAGCAACTCACCTGTTCCAAATATATCTCCTGTGGCATTTTTAGTAGACAGGTGTCAAAATGTGTATGTATCAGGTTGGGGAGGTAAATTTAATAGTGACCGTCAATACCCTTGTGCCGGTACAAGAGGGATGCCCGTTACTGCATCAGCTTTGAAATCTACTACAGATGGCGGAGACTTTTACTTTTTTGTTTTAGAGAAAAATGCGGTAAGCCAGTTGTTTGGCAGCTTTTATGGACAAACTGGAGGATTCGACGATCATGTAGATGGAGGCACCAGCAGGTTTGACGCAAATGGCATTATTTACCAGGCAATGTGTGCTAATTGTGGTGGACCAAGAACAGCAGGTTTTTTTCCTACTACGCCAGGTGTATGGGCTACAGTAAACGGATCACCCGGCGGTTGTAATGAAGCTGCGGTTAAAATAGAAATGAATTTTGGTGGCATTGGGGCAAGTGTAAAAGCTACCATAAATGGTGTATTTGATACGGTTGGCTGCGTACCATTAACCATAAAATTTATTGATACACTGGCAAAAGGAAAAACCTATATTTGGGATTATGGAGATGCTTTCAGTCCAAAAAAGGATACCACTTTTGCACCCAATAATTCTACTTCTCACACATATACCAAGGTAGGTACTTACAAGTTAATGCTCGTATCGATAGACTCAGCTACATGCAACATATCCGATACAGCCTATATAAATGTTAGGGTAGGTAACAACCAGGTAGTGCCTGATTTTTTTGCTACAAAAATTCAGCCCTGTACTAATCTTTCTTACAATTTTACCAATACCACCACAGCAACTTTACCCAATTTTACCCCCACCAGTTTTTTATGGGATTTTGGCGATGGAACACCACGGGTAAGATCGGGTTTAGGTGTTCAGCAACATAGCTATGCTTCGGTGGGTACTTACAATGTTAAATTAGTAGTGGATGATACTGTTTTTTGTAATGCACCCGATTCTGTTATAAAACAAGTGCGTTTAGCCGTTACCGTTAAAGCACAATTTGAAACTCCTGCCAAGGGGTGCAAACCTTATACTGCTTTATTTAATAATACTTCTTTAGGCGGAACAGATTTTAAATGGAATTTTGGTGATGGATCCACCTCTACAGATGTAAATCCTTCTCATCTTTATACCAATGCAGGCACCTACACTGTAAAACTGTTTGCTAATGATATATCCACTTGTAATAAAGTAGATTCCACCACTTTCATCATCACAGTGTATGAAATTCCAACAGCTAATTTCAGCGCTGCGCCAAATCCGGCACCTGAAAATACCCCAGTGCAATTTCGAAATCTTTCAATAGGAGCATCAAATTATATTTGGGATTTTGGTGACGGACAAACATCTACGGAAACTGATCCGCTTTACCAGTTTGTAGCAACGGGAACTTTTAATGTATGCCTTCAGGCAATTAACCCCGCTGGTTGCATAGATACTTTTTGTTTGGATGTATCTGCCAAAATTTTGCCTTTGATAGACGTGCCAAATGCTTTTACACCGGGTAAGTTTGGCAAAAACAGTGTGATAAGGGTAGAAGGTTTTGGAATAGGGAAAATGAATTGGAAAATTTATAACCGCTGGGGTCAGTTAATTTTTTCAGCTACCGAAAAAAGCCAGGGATGGGATGGTACCTATAAAGGAGCATTACAGCCGTTGGAAGTATATACATACACTTTGGATGTAGAATTTAGTGATGGAAAAAAATATAGAAAAACGGGTGACATTACTTTGTTGCGATAAGCAGGCATTGAATTTGAATAATTGAAAAATAAAAAAACGATATTATTTCTGGTGGCTTTTAGCCTGGAGTTTGCAAGTTTTGTGCAGGCTCAGGATTTGCATTTTTCTCAATTCTTTAATGCACCGCTTACTACCAATCCTGCCAATACCGGTTTTATTCCCGATGCAGATTACAGGCTTGGCGCTACTTACCGCAACCAGTTTTCTTCTATATTGGCAGCACCCTATAAAACAGTAAGTGTATTTGGAGATGCTCAGATATTAAGAAATAAATTGGAAAATGGCTGGCTGGGTTTAGGGGGTTTTATTTTAAGCGATGTTGCCGGTAGCGGAGGCCTTCGGTCTACCAAAGTATATGGTTCACTGGCTTATCATCAAATGCTGGGCAACAGCAGTTTACTTTCTGCTGGTTTTAATTTGGGATGGGCTAATAAGCGTATTGATCAAAGTAAATTAAAATTTCCAGATCAGTTTGATGGAAAGTTTTTTGATGGTACCACACCTACTTCTGTTGTGTTAGCCAATAATAATGTAAGTTATTTTGACATGCAGGTTGGATTGAATTATGCTTATTTCCCCAATGATAATATTTATTTAAATGGAGGTTATTCCATACATCATGTAAACCGGCCCAATGAAACTTTTTTTAGCAGTAACACGGACACAAGCAGGATATCCATGCGTCATATAGGTTTTGTAAATGCTATTTTAAAAGTGAATGACAGGGTAATTATTAATCCTGCTGCCTATTATACCAACCAGGCAAAATCAAGCGAACTGGAATTTGGTTTAAATGCCAATTACAACCTTGCGGGCTTGGGTGGCGATATGCAATTATTAGCCGGGCTTTATTATCGGGCTGGCGACGCCCTTGTACCTATGGTAGGTTTTGAAATAAAACATGTGCGCTTTACATTTAGCTACGATGTGACTACATCAGCCTTAAATAATTTTAATAACCTGCAGGGAGCCTCAGAATTTAATGTGATGAAGAAGGGCTATTACAACGAATCTACCGGAGATAGCCGCCAGGTACTTTGCCCAAGATTTTAATAGAAATTTTTTCATACTTCCTGTAATTGCTTCCTGTTATTTCCCATAAATTTTTTCGTAAACACCAACTGCCATAAGCTTATGTAGCCTTGATTAAAGCATACAAAAAGTTTTAACAATTTTTAAAGTAAAGCGCTTTAAAACTTAAAACTATAACTGAATATTTTATGCGATTTTTACAAACGAAAAGAATTGATAAAATTGGCGGATGCTAATTTTATACTTAATACAATTTCAATGAGTAAAAAATAAATAATGAAAAAAATAATTTTGTTACTGTTTGTAACGGGATCTTCAATAGCAATATTTGCACAGCAAAGAGATTCTTCGGAGGAGAGAACAGGTGATTTTAAAAAAGATAAATTATTTACAGGTGGTGATGTTACCATAGCTTTTTACACAGGTGGAACTACATTGGGTGTAAGTCCGTATTTAGGCTACAGCCTTACAAAATGGCTGGATGCAGCAGTAAGCCTGAATTTTATTTACCAGGGCCAGAAAGATATATATGGATATAAGTACAGGCAAACTAATATAGGGCCAGGTGCTTTTGTGCGACTATTTCCTATAGATTTTTTATATGCGCAGGCTCAGTATGAACACAATTTTATAAACTATAAAATTTTAGCTCCAGGAGGTGGTGGCAGTTCCAAATTTAAAACTGATGTAAATAGTTTGCTATTGGGAGCCGGTTACAGCAGTGGTAGAAGCGAAGGAAGCAATACCTATTATTATCTTTCTGTCATGTTTGATGTGGCACAACTCCGCAATTCACCCTATGTAGATTCTTATGGCAGAATGATCCCCGTTATAAGGGCGGGATTCAATATTGGGTTGTTTCAGGGAAGGCAAAGAAGAGATCGGTATTGATTAGACAACCTCTCATTTTTTCATCTGCGCTTTGATGAAAGTTGCCCCACCCTGTATTTGTAGAAGTAAGGACACATATACTTCGGCTATGCCCAGTACTCTTAGACAGGACTATAATTTTTGCAAACTACCTGTTAAATATATCTGCTGGTTTATTAACAACAGTAAATGTTTTATCCAGTTTATTGTATAAAAATCCTTCTGCTAACATTTTATTGATATGAATTAATAATCCATCGTAAAACCCATCAGTGTTTAAAATATAAATATGCTTATCATGAATGCTTAGCTGGTTCCAGGTAAGCATTTCAAACAGCTCATCCAGTGTGCCGTATCCGCCGGGTAACACAATGGCTGCATCACATTTTTCATACAACATACGTTTACGTACATGCATGCTTTCAACAACTATCAGTTCTGTAATGCCTTCATGCTGGTGTTCCCATTCGGTTAAAACCTGTGGAATGATACCAGTTACTTTTCCTCCTTTTTCCAGCACAGCATTGGCTACCGATGCCATTAAACCTTTATTGCCGCCTCCATAAATTAAAGTGATATTTTTTTCGGCCAACAGGTAACCTACTTGTGTTGCATGTGTCGCAAATGAAATATTGTTGCCCGTTTTACTGCCACAAAAAACGGCCATAGATTTGTACTGCATATAATTTTATACATTATTTATAAGCAAAGACACAAAGTTTTTCTCTATTTTCAATCTTAATTTTAGGTAAATAAATAATTCATGTCGCCAACTATCTTATTTTCTGTAGTGCTGTTATATTTTATGGTATTGCTTTTTGTGGCCTGGCGCACTTCAAGAAATTCTACCAATGAGTCATTTTTTATCGGCAACAAAAATAGCAATTGGATGCTGGTTGCCTTTGGTATGATTGGTACTTCGCTAAGTGGTGTTACGTTTGTGAGTGTGCCTGGTGCCGTAGCAAAAGAATCGTTTGCTTATTTTCAAATTACTTTGGGCTACCTTATTGGTTATATAGTAATTGCTTTTGTATTGCTACCCATTTATTACAGGCTTAACCTTACTTCTATTTATAATTACCTCAGTGGCAGGTTAGGATTTACAGCTTATAAAACCGGTGCTTCTTTTTTTATTTTATCAAGAACTTTAGGTGCTACAGCAAGGCTTTATCTTGTTGTAAATATTTTACAGGATGCTATTTTAAAAAGTTTTGGTGTACCTTTTTGGGTTACCACGCTGGTTATTTTGATTATGATAATGCTGTACACTTACGAAGGAGGGGTAAAAACCATTGTGTGGACAGATACCTTGCAAACAACCTGCATGCTGGCAGGGCTGGTAATTTGTGTAATCTATATTTTAAATCATTTAAACGCAGGCTTCAGCGAAAGCTTACAGTCAATGAATGAAAAAGGATATGTCCGCATTTTCTTTACCGATCCGGATAGCAAACTTTTTTTTGTGAAGCAAATTATAGCTGGTGCATTTATTACTATTACAATGACGGGTATGGATCAGGAAATGATGCAAAAAAATATTTCAGTAAAAAGGCTGAAAGATTCGCAAAAAAATATGATCACTTTATCCATCATAATGCTCGTGGTTATCCTGTTGTTTCTTTTCCTGGGCGGCTTGCTGTATTTATTTGCAGCACAAAATAATGTTACCGCCATAGGGGATAAAATTTTTCCGGTAGTTGCCTTACAACACATGCCGCCATTTATTTCAGTAATTTTTATCATTGCGTTGATATCTGCATTATTTCCAAGTGCAGATGGTGCCATAACAGCATTAACGTCTTCTTTCTGTATAGATATAATTGGCATGCAAAGAAGAAATGATTTAACTGAGAAAGCAAAGAAAAAATTGAGGCAGCGGGTACACCTTGTATTCTCTGGTATTTTTTTATTATTTGTACTATTGTATAAGTGGATCAATGAGCCAAGTATGATTGGTGTTATATTAAAAGTAGCAGCATACACTTATGGGCCCTTGCTTGGGCTTTTTGCTTTTGGAATTTTATTGAAAAGAAATGTGCAGGATAAGCTTGTGCCTGTTGTATGTGTTGCTGCACCGGTAATTTGTTTTTTTATTGATAAATACCAGAACTTACTTTTTGGTAGTTATCAAATTGGGTTAGAGTTGTTGGTTATTAACGGCCTGCTTACTTTTACGGGCTTGTTAATTATATCAAAAAAGCCCTGAATCAACCAATATAAATTTTATTTTTGCGTCATTCATAGGTGCCATTTATTAATTAGCAATTAAGTATGTCACTGCTGATATAATCTAAACAATCACGATGGAGCTGGTAAGCATTGAAGCAGAAGAATATGCGGCTAAATTTTCTTTTGCAGAGGACGAGCTTTTGCATGAATTGAATTTAGATACTACAGAAACGCATACCAATTCACACATGCTCAGCGGACATGTGCAGGGAAGTTTTTTAACGCTGTTGAGCCATTTATTGCAACCAAAAACAATATTAGAAATTGGTACTTTTACCGGATATAGTGCCTTGTGTTTAGCAAAAGGATTACAGGCAGGAGGGAAGCTTCATACCATTGAATTGAGGGAAGAAGATGCGACAACGGCAAGTTCGTATTTTGAACGATCAGCTTATAAAAATAATATTACGCTTCATTCAGGTGATGCGATGCAAATTATTCCCACGTTGAATGAATTATGGGATATGGTTTTTATTGATGCAGATAAAACAGGGTATATTGATTATTACGAGCTAATCTTGCCCTTTGTAAAGCAGAATGGCATTATCATTGTCGATAATGTTTTATTTCACGGGCAAGTTTTGGAGCAAAATATTAGTGGCAAAAATGCCACAGCTGTTGATGCTTTTAATAAGCATGTAAAAAATGATATAAGGGTAGAGCAGGTTGTATTAACAGTAAGAGATGGCCTTATGTTAATCCGGAAATTATAGTACAAAATTATTTTCTCTAAAAGTTAGATTTATTATGGTAAAAAAAATATTCTATTTATTGGTCATCATTGTTGGTGTTTTTACGGATGCAACAGCACAAACCTTAACACCTGAGCAATATATTGAAAAGTACAAGGAACTTGCAATAAGAGAAATGAAAAGAATGGGTGTGCCCGCAGCCATCACGCTGGCACAGGGATTACTGGAAACAGAAAACGGTAATAGCGACCTTGTAAAAAAATCAAATAATCATTTTGGTATAAAGTGCAAAAGTTCCTGGACAGCCGAAGGCGTAACCCATGATGATGATGCACCAGGTGAATGTTTTCGTAGTTACAAAGATGCTGAGGCTTCTTACAGGGATCACAGTAATTATTTACGGGGTACAGACAGATATGCATCTTTATTTACTTTAGATCCTACAGATTATAAGAGTTGGGCAAAAGGATTAAGAAAAGCTGGTTATGCCACTAATCCAAAATACCCTGATATATTGATAAAAAATATTGAGCAGTATAACCTGCAGCAATATTCGTTGGATGCTGCTAAAGATGTACCTAAAATTGAAACAGGCAAGTATGAAGATGATAAAGAACCCCCTGTTATAAAAGCTCAAAATAATGATGCCCATGTATCATCAATTGACAATGAATCTAATAGTTTAAGTACAGGCAGTACTGTAAATAGTATCAATGGGCATAAATATATAAATGCTGCGAAAGGGACTTCACTGCTGGCTATTGCTACAGAAAATGATATTGATTTAAGCAAATTATTGGCATTTAATGATTTGGAAGAAGATGGGATCCTTAAAAATGACCAGATTATTTTTTTGCAAAAAAAATCCAAAACAGGCGATAGGGATTTTTACATTGTTCAGCAGCAGGAATCGTTGTATGATATTGCACAAAAGAATGGCATTCAGCTTAAATATCTTTTAACTTATAATCAGCTAACAGAAAATGCGGTGCTACCATCTGGGAAAAAATTGTACTTAAGCTCAACTGCAGAGACACAACAGGCCGGCGTTATAAAGAATGAAGCAGCAGCAATTGTAACTAACGCCACTACAGTTAATACAAATAAAATGCACTCAGTGCAACCCAAAGAAGGCTTGTATTCTATTGCAAAAAAGTACCAGATAACTGTGCAGCAACTGAGGGAATGGAATAATTTAACTACCGATAATTTAAAAATCGGCCAGCATTTAATTGTATCAAAATAACCTTTAATAATAAACGCCAAATACATGGTCAATGTCAGTAATACAAGTAATTGATAAAAAATTTAAGCCATACATAAGTGCTGCAAAAATTGATGATCGTATAAAAGAATTAGCTACAGAAATCAACACAGCGTATGAAGGCAAACGGCCAATATTTATTGCCATTTTAAATGGCTCCTTTATGTTTGCATCTGATCTTTTTAAAGAAATAAGTATTGACGCAGAAATCTGTTTTATAAAATTGGCGTCGTATAAGGGCACCCGCTCTACCGGAAATGTAATTACTTCTATTGGGCTTGATGAACCATTAAAAGACCGGCATGTGGTGATTATAGAAGACATTGTTGATACCGGTAAAACACTCCATCAATTTTTACCTCAACTTTTCAACCAGCAGCCTGCTTCCTTAAAAATTGCGGCCTTGCTGCACAAGCCAGACGCACTGCAACATCCTCTTGTAATTGATTATTTGGGATTTAATGTGCCCAATATATTTTTATTGGGCTTTGGACTTGACTATGACGGATTAGGCAGAAACCTTCCAGAAATTTATCAGTTAGTTGAAAGTTAAAATAATACAACAAGCAATATTAAGTTATCGTTATCAGATATATTTTATAACTTACTGCAACTTTTTGCAATTTGAAAAAACTAATTGTCTATATATCCTTCTTGCTTTTTGTTCTTAATACCAATGCCCAATATTACCTGCGTGGCGAAATAAAGGATGAAAAAAACCAGCATTTACAGAACGTAAAAATATTACTTAATTCTGACAGGAATGTATATTACTCCGGCTCCACAGGTGGCTTTGGAATTATGTGCCGCAGCCTCAAAGATTCCCTTACATTAAGTATAGATGGTTATGAAGTAAAAGCACTTAATGTAAAAACGGATGTGTTTCAGCAAATCACCATGAAAGCTTTGTCTTCTAACATCAGCAAGAACCGGCCTAAATTAATTTCTTTTGCAAAAGACCAGAATTTTTCTTCCACTTATAATTGGTATGTAAGTGATGAATCATATTTTTCATTGGTGGAGAATGAAATAGTTAATGCCAACAAATTTCCTAATACTGGTTTTTCATTGAATATAAATAAGGCATCTTACAGCAATATCAGAAGATTTTTAAATACCAAAAGTTTGGTTCCTCCAGATGCGGTTCGCATTGAAGAATTATTAAATTATTTTAATCTCCATTACAGGGAACCGGGAAATAAAGATGTTTTCAATATAGAATCCCAGGTGTCTGATTGTCCCTGGAATATCAAAAGCAAATTATTATTTCTCAATGTAAATGCCCGTAAACTTGATATGGATAATGTACCTCCATCCAATCTGGTTTTTTTAATAGATGCATCAGGAAGTATGGAATTACCCAACAGGCTGCCCCTTGTAAAAGCTGCTTTTCAAATGTTGATAAAAAACTTAAGGCCTATAGATACGGTTTCCATTGTTGCTTATGGTGGCACCGTTTCAGTCTGGCTTCCACCTACCAGCGGAGCAGAAAAGCAAAAAATTACAGAATCAATTGAGGAGCTTACCGCCAATGGGGATACACCCGGTGAATCTGCTATCAGGATGGCTTACAAGCTGGCTGAAAGGAGCTTCATTAAAGGCGGTAATAATAGAGTAATACTGGCGACAGATGGTGATTTCAATGTGGGCGAAGTATCTGAAAAAGCTTTGGAAGACTTAATTACACAGGAAAAGAAAACGGGGGTTTATTTAACCTGCCTGGGCGTAGGGATGGGTAATTTTAAAGATTCCAAATTAGAAATCCTGGCAAAAAGGGGCAACGGTAATTATGCTTACTTAGATGATATAAATGAAGCTGAAAAAGTATTGGTGAAAGAAGTTACGCAAACATTTTTTTCTGTGGCGGATGATGTATTTTTAAATGTGCATTTTAACCCTGCTGTAATAAAAGATTATCGTTTGATTGGCTTTGATAATAAAAGAGATGCCATTGCAGATAGTACTGGTGATTTGGAAGGTGGCGAAATTGGCAGTGGTAATAGTGTACTCGCTATTTTTGAAATTACACCATCGGTAGCAGACAGCCTTATTAACAATATATCACCTGCACAGGTATTACTAAAATATACTTTGCCTGCTACAAAAGTTCGAAAAAAGTTAAGTTACGATTGCCCTTCTAATTACCTTCCATTTAATAAAATTGATAAAGAGTTTCAATTAGGTGCTGTTATTGGGATGTTTGGAATGAAACTGCGGCAGTCAAAATACTTTCCTCTTTCTGACTGGACAGAAATTGAACAGATAGCTAACAGTGCCTATGATCCAACAAACTATCTTCAAAAGCAGTTTGTGCAGCTTATTGCCAATGCAAAAAAAATCTATATAAAAAAGAGGATGAAAGTAAGGCACTAAGCAAACATTTCTCTAACCTTATCAAAAAAAGATTTATCTCCCTTCTCTGGCTTTGGTTCAAAATTTTTGCTTTCCTGCATTTTTTCCAGCATCGTCTTTTCTTCAATGCTAACATTTTGCGGTGTCCAAACATTAACATGTATCAACTGGTCGCCTTTTTCGTATGAGTTTACAGCAGGAAATCCTTTGCCTTTTAACCGGAATATTTTACCACTTTGTGTACCTGGCGGAATTTTTATTTTCGCTTTTCCGTCAATAGTAGGCACTTCTATATTGATACCAAATACCGCTTCTGGAAAAGAGATATGCAAATCAAAAGCTACATTCAAACCGTCCCTATGTAATTGTGCATGCGCTTCTTCTTCAATCAATATTATCAAATCGCCATTGGCGCCGCCACGTTCGCCTGAGTTACCTTTGCCATTCATGCTTAACTGCATGCCTTCCTGCACACCAGCCGGAATTTCTATAGTAACGGTTTCCTCGCCATACACACGGCCTTCACCTTTGCAACTGCTACATTTGTTTGCAATGGTCGATCCTTCGCCACTACAGGTGGGGCAGGTAGTTACCGTTTGCATCTGGCCCAAAAAAGTATTCTGCACCCTTCTTACCTGACCGCTTCCTCCACATGCACTACAGGTTTGAATGCTGTTTTTATCTTTAGCACCACTGCCACTACAAGTGGCGCAAGGCACATATTTTTTTACCTTCACTGTTTTGGATGCGCCTTTGGCCATCTCTTCGTAATTCAGTTTTATTTTTATACGAAGGTTACTGCCTCTAACACCCTGGCTGCGTCCACCAGAAGAACGGCGTCCGCCACCACCGCCAAAGAAACTACCAAAAGGGCTTTCATCGCCAAAAATATCTCCAAATTGGCTGAAAATGTCATCCATATTCATACCCCCTCCATTAAATCCACCGCCACCACGGGCACCACTGAATGCCTGGTGTCCAAACCGGTCGAACTGTGCCCTTTTATCGGTATCGCTCAATATTTCGTATGCCTCAGCAGCCTCTTTAAATTTTTCTTCAGAAGCTTTGTCGCCAGGATTACGATCGGGGTGAAACTGCATTGCCACTTTACGGTAGGCTTTCTTTATTTCATCCTGCGATGCAGATTTTGCAATTCCCAATATTTCATAAAAATCTTTCTTCATGCCAAATTAATGTGCTAATTAGCTATTTTTTAATAAATGTTATCAATCCTTTACCAGGCTCTCTTTAATTTAAAAAGCTATATATGGGATTACTCAAATTGCCATATCCGTTAATTATCGAATTAGCGGATTATTTCCCCACCACCACTTTAGCAAAACGAATGATCTTGTCATTTAGGTAATATCCTTTTTGCACTTCATCTATCACTTTATCTTTTAAGTTAGTATCAGGAGCTGGAATTTCTGTAATAGCCTCATGCTTCTCCACATCAAAATTAGTATTGATACTTTCCATAGCTTTTAAACCTCTGGCCTGTAAAGTACTTCTCAATTTTCCAAAAACCAATTCAATGCCTTTCTTAATCTGTTCCAGGTCATTGCTTGTTTGCAACTGTTTTTCAGCACGCTCACTATCATCCAACACATCCAGTAATGATGTAATTACTTCTTTACCAGCAGTCTGAATCAGCTCAATTCTCTCTTTGGCGCTGCGGCGTTTGTAGTTATCAAATTCTGCAAACAAACGGATGTACTTGTCTTTTTGCTCATCCAGTTCAGCCTGAATTTTATCAACAACATTCTCCTCTTCATCATTTGTTAAATGAGTATTGCCTGGAATATCTGAATCTGAATTGATATCCTCAAAACCCTGTGCAGCTTCTGATATAGACTGATCGTCTCCTGTTACTTTTACTTTTTGTTCCATAATAATTGTATTAAAACCTTCACCTTTTTTATAGGGACACTTTAAGAAATTGTGTGCAAATGTACGATAGTCAAACATTTTGCCAACCTTGTTTTACAGCCAAATTGGCAATTGAATTAACTATTCATGCAGATATTGAATAGCCTGACACCTTAAAAGTTACCTTTGCGGCATGAAAAGTCTTTTTCTTAATAAAAATGTTAGTAACCGTGTAGAGAACGGCCACCCATGGATATTTGCCAATGAAATTAACAAGGGTAAAGCTTTGGATGCTGCCGCCAAAGCCGGCGAAATTGTAAATGTGTTTACCCATGATAAAAAATTTATTGGGAAAGGATATGTAAATCCCCAATCACAGATAATGGTTCGTTTGCTTACAAGGGATAAAGATGCTGTAATTGATGAAGGATTTTTTTATACTAAAATAAACCAGGCCTGGGTATACCGCCAAACAATAGGGTACACAGAAAACTGTCGTTTAATTTTTGGTGAAGGAGATGACATTCCACAACTGGTTATTGATAAATTCAATGATTTTTTTGTGGTGCAAACTTTAGCTTTAGGTATTGATGTTTGGAAGCTAGCTATTGTGAGTGCCATAGAAAAAATATTTTCGCCCAAGGGTATTTATGAGCGCAACGATGTACCGGTTAGAGAACTGGAAGGAATGCAGCAGCACAAAGGATTTTTATCTTCACCTTTTGATACCAATATTATCATCAAAGAAAATGGAATAAAATTTAATGTTGATATTGCCAACGGACAAAAAACAGGTTACTTTTTAGACCAGCAGGATAACCGCCGTGCCATACAGCATATTGCGAAAGGTGCTGATGTGCTGGGAGCTTTTTGTTATACGGGGTCATTCGAAATTACTGCCGCACATTATGGTGCCCAAAGTGTATTAGGCTTAGACATTTCGCAAAGTGCCATTGATATGTGTAATAAAAATGCCGCATTAAACGGGCTGGAAAATACCTGTCGATTTGAATGTGTAAATGCTTTTGACGTATTAAAAGAATGGAGTAAGGAAGGAAAACAATGGGATGTTGTAATGCTTGACCCGCCTTCGTTTACAAAAAACAGGAGCACTATTGATAAAGCTGTTGCAGGCTATAAAGAAATTAATTTACGTGGAATGAAACTGGTGAAGCCAGGCGGGTTTTTAGTAACTTCCAGTTGTACAAATTTGGTGCAACCGGAATTATTTTTAGACATCATACAGATGGCGGCCAAAGATGCCAAACGAAAAATTCGGCAGGTAGTATTTAATACGCAATCTGCTGATCACCCAATTATTCGTGGGCAGGAGAATACACATTACCTGAAGTTTTTGATTGTGCAGGTTTTGTAATTCAACTGTTGAGTAGAAGCAAAGTTTACCAAATTATGTTGTTCGTTAGAGATCACCCGGAAAGCTGCTTACGCTTCAATCCGCTCATTTTAAAATTCATATTTTACAAAGATTGTGGCCCCGATAATGCTTATTTGAAATACTATAGTTCGAATAATAAAATGAAAAAAGAAGATGAAGATGCAACAATTATTTAACCACCTGAAATTTACCGGAATCAATGATGTTGCCATTTTTATCGGTTAAGCGAAAAATATATACACCCCGGTAAAAACTGTTGAGCGGAAGATTGTTTAATTGAGAAAGGGTGTTAACATCCAAAACTTTTTTGCCCATGAAGTTGTACAACTGTAAAGAAAAAGATTTATCATAACCTCGAATAAATTCGAAATTAATTGCAGTAGTGGCAGGATTTGGATAATATTTTATCAACTTTGCAGAAGGATCGCCGTTTGCACCGGCAATTTTATTTTGAGCAAAAGAAGTAAAAGTTAATCCAAATAATACGATTGATATAATTATTAAACGTTTCAGTTTTGTAAAAGTAGTAAATTTTTTTAATAGATCGGACAACTCATTAAACAAAAAAAGATACATTTTATTGTGTAAGATCCGGTAAAGATTAATTTGTTGAACCTTACACCAATATATACTTAATTAAGAGTACCTAAAATTTGTTGAATAGCTTCAAAATTGGGCTGGTCTTTCGCAGTTTCCAGTACTTCTGCATAACGGATGATGCCTTCTTTGTCAATAACAAAAGCAGAGCGTTTGCTTACGCCTTTCATCTCCATTATCCAGTCTGTATAAATGGCGTCATAGGCTGTCGATGCTACTTTATTAAAATCACTTAACAATGGAAAATTAAGTTTTTGTTCTTCTTTAAATTTGGCCAGTGTAAAAACTGAATCTACTGAAATGCCGAATACCATTGCATTGGCATTGTTATAAATAGCAATGTTATCACGAAGATTGCATAGCTCTATAGTGCACACACTGGTAAAAGCCTGCGGAAAAAATAATAGTAATACATTTTTACCTTTATAATCAGCCAGGGCTATTTTGTTTTTGTTGCTGTCATATAGTGTAAATGTCGGGGCTGTCTGTCCAATCTCAATTGCCATAATGGGGTGTTTTTAAGTTGTAAATATATGGTGGCTAAAAACTATACTAATAACAACAGTATACTTTTTGTTTGGCATTTTATCAAGGCTGTCAGATCTTCACCATGTTCTTATTTTTATTCAGCATGACCTTGGGTGGAATAACAGCTATGATCTCTGCCTTTAGCACATCCACCAGTTTTTTCTTTACATAATCCCGGTGGGTTACAAGGCTTACTTCCCGTACAGGAACGGGAGATTTAAAATGCCTTACCATATTTAATTGCTTCACAGTAAAATCAAGTGTAGCCATTTCCGGAAGGATGGTTACACCATTAGTCATCTCTACCATTTTCCGGAGAGTTTCCACACTGCCAGCCTCATATTCAAAATGGCTCTGGTGCTTGCTCATTTTTTTTAATTCACAAAGGTTAACTATCTGCGACCGGAAACAGTGGCCTTCTTCCAGCAACCACAATTCCTTCAGGTCAATATCATTTGCTAAAACATAGGTTTTTTTATAAGCAGCATTTTTTTTAGAAACATAGGCAATCAATTCTTCGTAAAACAAGGGATATTCTTTAATACTGTTATCCTGCAACGGGGTTACCAGCAAACCTGCATCAATCTTTCCGGCTTTTAATTTTTCTACAATAATATCGGTGGTCATTTCCTTTACCCTTATTTTAATATCGGGATACTTATGTAAAAATGGCTGTAGGAATAATGGTAACAAGTATGGAGCCAGCGTAGGGATAATACCGATCCTTAATTCGCCCCGAAATACCCCTTGTTTATCTTGTATCAACTGGTGCATCATCTTTACCTCATGCACAATCATTCTTGCCTGATGAATTACTTCTTCACCAATTTCGGTTGGTATTACGGGCTGTTTGCTGCGGTCAAAAAGCTTACTGCCCAGTTCATCTTCCAGTTTTTGTATTTGCATGCTTAGGGTAGGTTGGGTGACAAAACTCTTGTCAGCAGCAGTGGCAAAATGACGGTAAGTATCCAGCGCAATGATGTATTCCAGTTGTGTAATGGTCATGCTGTAAAAATAGATATTATCTATATCATTATTGTAAATATCAATATGGTTTATTAAAGTATTTATCTACATTTGACCTCTTGCATCAATATCACTAAAACTTTTAAAACAATTTAGATGAGCGAAGAAAAAAGTAAGAAACTCACCACGGCATCTGGCAGGCCATTTGCTGAAAATGAAAATTCAATGAGCATTGGCCCCCGCGGCCCGCTATTGTTACAGGACTATATCCTGCACGAAAAAATGGCACATTTTAACAGGGAACGCATCCCGGAAAGAGTGGTACATGCAAAAGGCTCCGGTGCATTTGGCACTTTTACGGTAACCCATGACATTACCAAATACACTAAGGCCAAAATTTTTAATACCATAGGTAAACAAACAAAAATGTTATTAAGGTTTAGTACTGTTGGCGGGGAAAAAGGCAGTGCCGATACAGAAAGGGATCCACGTGGCTTTGCCATGAAATTTTATACGGAAGATGGTAACTGGGACCTGGTTGGTAATAACACGCCAGTATTTTTTATTAAAGACCCAAAAAAGTTTGGCGATTTTATTCATACCCAAAAAAGAGATCCCCGTAACAATTGTAAAAGCCCTGCAATGATGTGGGATTTCTGGAGTTTAAATCCTGAAAGCCTGCACCAGGTAATGATACTGATGAGCGACAGGGGAACACCATATGGTCATCGCCACATGGATGGGTTTGGCAGCCATACTTTTTCTATGATCAACGACAGCAACGAAAGGGTATGGGTAAAATTTCATTTTAAAACTGCACAGGGTATTAAAAATTTCACCAGCGATGAAGCCATTGAAATGAAAGGAAAAGATCCTGATTTTTCGCAACGTGATTTGATATTTGCCATTGACAATAAAGACTTTCCAAAATGGAATGTAAAGATCCAGGTGATGACAGAAGATGAAGCAAAAACTTTTCAATTTAATCCCTTCGATCTTACAAAAGTATGGCCCCATGCCGATTTTCCTTTGATAGAGGTTGGTGTGATTGAATTGAACCAGGTGCCCAAAAATTATTTTGCAGATATTGAGCAAAGCGCTTTTGCGCCGGCACATGTGGTGGATGGTATTGGTTATTCACCTGATAAAATGTTGCAGGGAAGATTACTGAGTTACCCCGATGCACACCGCCACCGTTTGGGTGGAAATTACGAACAGATACCTGTAAACCGTTGCCCGTATGCTGTTAATAATTACCAGCGTGATGGTGCTATGGCAATAAATGGCAATGGCGAAGACGCACCAAATTATTTTCCAAATAGTTTTGATGACATCATTGCGGATCAGGAATATAAAGAACCGGCAATGCCGTTAGAAAGTACGTTGGCAGATTGGTACGATAGAAATGCGGAAGGTGAAAATGATCATTACACACAGCCTGGATTGTTGTTTAACAAAGCCATGAATGATTATGACCGCCACAACCTGGTAAGTAATATTGTTGGTGCCATGAGTGGCATTGATGGTCCAAAAAAAGATATCATTATCAACCGCCAGTTATGTCACTTCTTTAGGGCAGATGTGCAATTGGGCCTGGCGGTAGCTAAAGGATTAAATGTTGATGTTGATAAAGTGATGAGTGAATTGAAAGCAGGCCATTCTGTTACCGGGGCCTTGCAGCCAGCATAAATGTTTCTTATAAAGACAAAACCGTTTCGGGCAAACTTGTCTGAAACGGTTTTTTATTTGAGGATTCCATATTTATCAATAAATGATCCTCATATTTTTATGATATTTTTTTAATCCTGCTTTTTGGGCAACTGTGATTCAGGGAATAAGTGCAACAACACGTAACGTGTTTTTTATTCTGTTCGCCTGGTGAATCAGTTCCTGTTTTTCTTTACTTAAGATAGTTACATGTCCCATTTTACGACCTGGTTTGGTTTCCTTTTTGCCATAAATATGAATAAATACGTTCTCCAGTTTCATAATCTCCTGTAATCCTTCATAACAAGCTCCGCCGGTATACCCTTCAGCACCTAAAAGGTTCACAATAGCAGCCGGTAAAATGGCATCCGTGCAGCCTAAAGGGTATCCCAACATCACTCTCCATAACATATCAAACTGAGAAGAATAATTTGCTTCAATAGTATGATGGCCGCTATTGTGAACACGTGGAGCCGTTTCATTTACAAATACATTATCCTTATTATCCACAAATAATTCCACCGCAAAAATACCAGGGCTGTTTAAATGTTTAACGAGTTTGGTAGCGATAGCCTCTATTTTCCATAACACTTTATCCGGCAACTCTGCCGGGCTTAACTGATATTCCAATAAATTAAGGCGTTGATTAAAAACCATATCCACTGCGGGGTACATTGCATGTTCCCCTTGTTCATTCACCGCAATGATTACGGCAATTTCCTTTTTTATATCCACCATTTTTTCCAATATCGACGGAGTATCAAAACCTTTTGACATGTCGTCTTTGGTTTTTATTACCTGAACACCACGGCCATCATAGCCACCCATGGCCAGTTTATGTACCGCTGGAAAAAGATGCTGGTGTTGTTGCAATTCACCTGCCTGTTCTGTAACTATAAAGTCACTCGTAGGTATTTCATTTTCTTTATAAAATTTTTTTTGCAGAATTTTATTTTTTATAATTTTTAAAGCCGCAGGGGTTGGATAGATTTTTACCCCTTCTAACGCTAATTTTTCAAGGGCTTCTTCATTTACATTTTCTATTTCAATGGTAATAGCGTATAGGTCTTTTCCAAAATTATATACGTCTTCGAAATTGGTGATATCACCTTTGATAAAATGATGGCAAAGATGTGCTGCCGGACACAATGGATCATTCTCCATAACAAAAGTATCTACCGGGTAATTAGCGGCGGCTTGTAATAACATGCGGCCTAATTGCCCGCCACCTAATATGCCTATTTTTTTGGTACCAGTTTTTGTTTCGGGCAAAGCCCCACCATCATTGTAAATCATGGGTGCAAAATAAATCATTATTGCCACTTTTAAACTTAACCCTATTTTCACGCGTCAATATCCTTGATTTGCCAGGAAATAAAAAAATTTTACATCAACTTCAGTCAGTACTATTTACCTTTATAATTCAATATGCTCCCCGACTATCCCCATAAAAGATTTTTTGACAAACGCAACTGCTATACTTTGCTGATGCTTGCGTTGGCCATGGGTTCGTGTAATTGTTTATGATACCCGTAAAACAATTAATTACAATAACGAATTAAATACAGAGCCATAATGGAAACAAAAGCCATTCAACCCAAATCAATTGTTGATATAACAACAGATTTTCTTCCACTTCAGGGCACAGATTATGTAGAATTTTATGTGGGTAATGCCAAACAGGCGGCACATTTTTATAAAACAGCTTTCGGCTTTCAATCACTTGCCTACGCCGGGCCTGAAACCGGAGTGAAAGACAAAGTGAGTTATGTTATTCGCCAAAACAAATTGACTTTTGTGCTAACAACACCTTTGCGAACCTGTAATGCTATTGCACATCATATCTATCTTCATGGTGATGCAGTAAAAGTGATTGCCTTGAAAGTAGAGGATGCCACTGCTGCATGGAAAGCCACCACTGAACGTGGCGGCAAAAGTTATCTGAAACCAAAAACAGTAAAAGATGATGACGGCGAAGTGATAGTAAGTGGCATACATACATACGGCGAAACGGTCCATTTGTTTGTAGAAAGAAAAAATTACAATGGCTTATTCCTGCCAGGTTTCCGGGAATGGAAATCAGATTACAATCCTGCAGCAACAGGCTTATTATATGTAGATCATTGTGTAGGTAACGTGGGCTGGAACCAGATGAACCCCTGGGTAAGATTTTATGAAGAAGTAATGGGCTTTAAAAATATTCTCAGTTTTGATGACAAGGATATTTCTACAGAATACTCTTCCCTTATGAGTAAGGTAATGAGTAACGGAAATGGTTTTGTAAAATTCCCCATTAACGAGCCAGCAGAAGGTAAAAAGAAAAGCCAGGTTGAAGAGTACCTTGATTTTTATAACGGCGAAGGGGTGCAACATGTAGCAATAGCAACAGCAGACATTATAAAAACTGTAACTGATTTAAAAAAAAGGGGTGTAGAATTTTTAAAAATTCCTCAAAGCTATTACAAAGATGTATTGGATAGAGTTGGTAAAATAGATGAAGATCTGCGACCTCTAAGCCAACTGGGCATATTAATAGACAGGGATGAAGAAGGCTATTTATTGCAGATATTCAGCAAACCTGTTGAAGATAGGCCTACACTATTTTTTGAGGTCATTCAACGCAAAGGGGCAAAAAGTTTTGGCAAGGGAAATTTTAAAGCATTATTTGAAGCGTTAGAAAAAGAGCAGGAATTGAGAGGAAACTTGTAAAGGGTTTCTTAACCAGGCCTTGGAAGGGCTCTCAAAATTCCTGTATAAAGGCAATCATAAAGTTTTTTGAATAAGAGGTAATAGAGTATCGTTTTTAAATAAATAATATTTATTTTTTTACATTTTTTTAACGTTTGTATTAAAAATTATTTTATCTTCGATTTATCATTCATTAAACCAAGCTGCTATATGTCAAAAAAACTCCTCTTGGGGATATACGCATTCATCTGCTGTATGCTCCTCTCATCTCAAATTTATGCTCAGCAAAAAACAGTAACCGGTACAGTTACCAATGCTAAAGACAATACACCAATTGTTTTGGCGACTGTAGGTGTTAAGGGAACAAAGGTTGCCGCTGTTACTGGAGCAAATGGAGAATTCTCCATTACCGTTCCGGCAGGTAAAACTATGCTGGTTATTTCTTCAGTCGGATATGATGAAGATGAAATTAGTATTTCCGGTACATCAACTGTATCAGTTACATTGAAGGAAAGGCAAAATTCTTTAAATGAAGTGGTAGTAACAGGTTATACCGCTCAAAAAAGAAAAGAAATTACTGGTGCCGTATCAGTAGTAAATGTAAAAGACCTTAAGTCGATTCCTACGGGAACTGCAGAGCAAATGTTACAGGGGCAGGCTTCTGGTCTTAGTATAATTGGCTCGGGGCAGCCAGGGGAAGGAAGTTTTTTTAGTATTCGTGGGGTTAATGGTTTTGGAAATATTCAGCCCCTTATTGTAGTTGACGGTGTACAATCTTCTCCAGGGGATTTAAATACCCTTCGGGATTTATCTGCAAACGATATTGAATCTGTACAGATATTAAAAGATGCACAAGCGGCCATTTATGGAGCCCGGGGTGCAAATGGAGTAGTGATTGTTACCACAAAACGTGGGAGAGGCAAAGCGACCATCACTTATGACGGATATTATGGAACACAAAGAGTATTGCCTGGCAATCCATGGCACAAAGCAAATTCACAGCAAATGGCGGAATTATTTTTCCTTGCTGCTAAAAATTCTCAACAAGTTAATGCCGATACAGTACCCTGCCCAGGTTGTGTTGTATCTGCACAGTATGGAACAGGCTTAACACCAACGTTGCCTGATTATATTAAGGCAGGTAGTTTGTCTGGTGTATCTGCATCTAACCCAGCTGTAGATTTAACAAAATACAACGATAACTATGCAAAAGGAGATATTTATCTTTTAGTACCGGCAAACAAATCTGGTACTGATTGGTATCATGCAGTCTTTAAACCAGCTCCAATTCAAAGCCATACAGTCACAGCAAGTGGTGGTAACGACAAATCTGCTTATCTTTTTTCTTTTAACTATTTCGATCAGCAGGGAACACTTTTAAATACTTACTTGAAACGCTACGCAGCTAGGATTAATACAGTATTTAACGTGAAAAACAATATCAGAGTCGGAGAAAATCTGTATATGTTTTATAAAGACAACCCAAGAATTGGCAACAATGGTGAAGGTAATGAAGTAAATACCACTGCATGGGAACAACCAATTATTCCATTGAGAAACGCAGGTGGGGGATTTGCAGGAACCGCCGGATCTGGGCTGGGTAATTCATCAAGCCCTTATGCAAATCGCGTTAGGGCTAAGGATAACAAGGGCCTAGATTGGCAATTGCAAGGTAATGTATTTGCCGAGGTAGATTTTTTAAGGCACTTCACTGCAAAGACTTTATTCGGTGGGAATTTAGACAATTATCATTATTTCTACCACAATTACAGAAGCTATGAAAACGCGGAAAATTCTGCATCAAATGCTTATGGAGAAGGCGCTGGATATGGTAGCAATTGGAACTTTACAAATACATTGAGTTATAACAATGTATTTGCCCGAAACCATTCTGTGAAGGTATTAGCAGGGTATGAGGCTTTGCAAAATAGAAATAGAAGTGTATCCGGCCAGCGAATTAACTATTATTCTGATGATCCAAATTATTTAAGCCTGTCAACAGGTTCTAATACAGGTCAGTCAAACGGAAGTGGCTATGATCAAAAGCATGGAACCGCTTTACTTGCTAAAGTAGATTATTCATTTAAAGACAAATATTTGTTAGGTTTAAATGGCCGTAGGGATGGGAACTCGGTATTTGGGCCTAAAGTACGTTATGCTAATTTTTGGTCAATTTCAGCTGGCTGGCTACTAAGCGAAGAAAACTTTATGAAAAATGTGACTTTTATTAATAACATTAAGCTTCGTGGAAGTTATGGTATTCTTGGTTCTATTTCTAACGTAGTTCCCGGTAACGCATACACGTCTTACAGAAGTGGAGGCGGAAATTCTTATTACGATGTAAGTTTGTCAGGAACTCCATCATTAGGATTTTATGCTGCAGGTTACGGTAACCTATCTACAGGATGGGAAAGAAGTAAAATATTAGATCTGGGATTTGATGCAACTATTATTAAAAATAAATTAGATATCTCTTTTGATTGGTACAAGAAAAAAATTGACGGATTATTGTTCAGAGACCAAGCTGCAGGAACGGCGGGCGTTGGTGCTGATCTCCCGTTCGTAAATATTGGAGATATGCAGAACACAGGTATTGACATATCTGCAACCTACCATACAAAAATTAATAAAGATTTAGGTTTTTCAGTGGGCGCAAACTTTAGTACTTACAAAAATCAGATAGTAAGGATTCCAGGTGCTGCAGGTTTTTTTGAAACTGCCGGTACGCATAACACTGGTCAGCAGGTTAGAAACCAACAAGGACATCCGGTTGGTTCATTTTATGGCTACGAGATAGCTGGAATTTACCAGGATGCTGCTGATGTTTCAAAGTCTCCAACTGAAACAGATGCTGCTCCAGGTCGTTTTAAATATAAAGACGTGAATGGTGATGGTAAAATTACAGATGCTGATAGAACATTTTATGGCAATCCTAATCCTGACTTCACATTGGGCATCAATTTAAGTGTCAATTACAAACGATTTGACATTGCTACTACTTTGTATGGATCTTATGGAAACGATGTATTGAACTACACCCGTTATTTCCAGGATTTCTGGCCTCAGTTCCAGAATGCGAAAAGTGCAGCTTTGTTAACACAATCATGGATTCCTGCTGACAGAAGCAAACCAAGAGCTCAATGGACTTCAGCTAACCCAGGTGCAAAATATCCAATCGTAGAAAATGATTCTAAGTTTAGTACTAACGGTGTGTTGAATAGTTTTTACAATGAAAATGGATCTTACCTTAGGTGTAAACAACTGTCAGTTGGATATAATATAGCTCCTGAAGTGTTGAAAAGGGCTGGCATCGACAAAGCAAGGATTTATTTCCAGGCTGCGAACTTGTTTACCATTACCAAATACACAGGACTTGATCCTGAGGTATCCGGTTCTCCATCAAGTTTTGGAGTTGACTATGGTAACTACCCTCCTTCAAAAACATTTAATGTTGGAGTAAGTCTTACATTTTAATTTATTAATAAAAACAGTTTAGTTATGAAAAAAAATAATTTCAAATACTTTTTACCAGTTGTTCTTTTTTCGGCGGTATTATTTTTCGCCTGTAAAAAAACTTATCTGGATGTACCCCTTGCTGGTGCGTTAAGCCCAGAACTTTTGGCCAATAAACTTGGTGTAAATGGGGTTCTTATTGGTGCCTATGCGCTATTGGATGGAGAAGGAAGCCAGGCAGGTACGGGTAATGGGCCATGGGCAACTTCATCCAGTAACTGGGTTTACGGAAGTGTGGCTGGTGGTGATGCACATAAAGGGTCAGATGCAGGTGACCAAAATCTGATTACCCCAATTGAGCAATGGAATACACTGCCGTCAAATGGTTACATTGATCAGTTATGGATGCAGCGTTATGATGGTGCCCAACGTGCCAATGACGCAATCCGCTTGATGCGTAAAGCGACTGATATGACACCTGCTGATACACTCGAGGTGGCAGCGGAAGCCAGATTTTTACGTGCCCACTATCATTTTGAACTAAGTAAGGCTTTTGGTAAAGTGCCATGGGTTAGCGAAGGCCAAACATATAGTTTGGGTAATTTCCTTACTCCCAACATTGATGTTTTACCAAACATTGAAGCAGACCTTGCTTTTGCGTATGCTAATTTACCGGAAAAACAGACTCAGGGCGGTCGTGCCAACAAATGGGCTGCAGCTGCATACCTTGGTAAAGTGTATATGTTTGAGAAAAAATTTAATGAGGCTAAAGCTTTGCTGACGAACGTTATTGATAATGGAAAAACAGCTAACGGTAAGAAATACGCTTTAAATCCGCATTATGCGGATAATTTTAACCCAGCTTTAAAAAACAGTGCTGAAAGTGTTTTTGCAGTGCAGATGAGTGTTAATGATGGTACCGGTGGTGGTAACGCCAATCAGGGAGATGCATTGAATTTTCCTTATGGTGGTGGTGCGCAAACATCTTGCTGCGGCTTCTTTCAACCTTCATACAGTTTGGCAAATTCTTTTAAAGTAGATGCTAATGGATTACCCTTTCTTGATGGAAGTTATAACAACACAGATTTAAAAAATGACCAGGGTATTGCAACCAACGAGGCGTTTACTCCTGATGCAACAACTCCATTAGATCCACGTATTGACTGGACAATTGGCCGCCGTGGTATTCCATTTCTTGACTGGGGTATTATGCCAGGGCAAAACTGGATTCGTGATCAGCAAAATGCTGGTCCTTACGAAGGGATGAAGCACATGTTCTATAAATCTCAAATTGGTACATTTACAGATGCATCTGCATGGTCTAATGGTTTTACGGCCAATAACTACGGCCTGATACGTTTCGCTGATGTATTACTTTTGGCTGCTGAAGCTGAAGCTGAAGTTGGTTCAATTGCAAAAGCTGTTGAGTATGTAAACATGATTCGCAAGCGTGCTCAGGATCCAACTGGATTTGTGCAGGGTTCTCCTGCTAAATATCAAATTGGGTTATATACGGCTTTTGCCGATCAAGCTGCCGCAAGAACTGCGATTCGTTTTGAACGCAAACTGGAACTTGGAATGGAAGGCCATCGTTTCTTTGATCTTACCCGGTGGGGTATTGGTGCAACAGAATTGAATGCTTACGCTGCACATGAATTAGCCAGCAAGTATAAAACAATGGTTGGTGTTTCTTACAAAACAGGTAAAAGCGAATACCTGCCCATTCCTCAAAATCAGATTGATCTTAGTCAGGTTGGGGGTAAATCTGTATTAACACAGAACCCTGGTTATAATTAATTTTAATATTTTTTATACAGTAAGAGAGGTAAGTGTAAAAACTTGCCTCTTTTTTGTTCGGGTATAATGACAAATTATAGGTACAAATTAACACTAAAAGAGTTGCAATAGTTAGCGTTAACTAAATGCACGACGACCTGATATATTCCAGGTGTATATGTTTCGATTTTCTAAGAAACCATAGTTTTTTATTGAATGCCCCTTTAATAGCTACTCCTTAAATAAAATTGTTAAATTTATGAATGTTTAAAACAAAACTATTATAAAAATGAAAGGCTGGTTTTTAAAAATTACTCTTGTTTTTTTTTGTGTACATGCAATAACCAATTTTGTATTTGCGCAGAAGGGGTTTATCAGTATACAGAAATATACAGGCCAGTTATTTGATGTTTTTAGTAAAGTTGAAGACAGTTTAAAAAAACAATTTCTGGAGAAAAAATTGCATTGGCCTCCCAGCGAATTGTATATCCGCAGTTTTAAATACGACCGTCAATTGGAAGTATGGGTAAAAAATGATGACAAGGAAACATTTAAATTATTTAAAACCTATAGAGTATGTATGCAGAGCGGATCAATGGGGCCAAAACGTTTTGAAGGCGATTACCAGATTCCCGAAGGTTTTTATTACATCAATGAATTTAACCCCAACAGCAATTATCACCTGGCATTAGGTTTAAATTACCCCAATGCATCTGATAAAATTTTAAGCGATTCGCTGCATCCTGGTAAAGGTATTTATATACATGGTAATTGTGTCTCCACAGGGTGCATTGCTATTAGTGATGCACCAATTGAAGAGCTATATGTATTAACAACTTATGTAAAAGATAATGGCCAGAATTTTATTCCGGTACATGTTTTCCCCGTAAAATACAATATTAGAAAATCGTTTGAATACCTGGCACAAGCCACCAAAGAAAACCAAACCCTTCAAAAATTTGCCATAACTTTAAAAGACGCCTTTGATTATTTTGAAGAAAAAAAGAAGCTACCCGTAATTCTTATCAATAAAAAAGGAGAGTACATTATAGAATGATAAAATTTAGAAAATAGTATTGAACCTTTCCGCAATTAGATATAAAATACCTCAGCTATTTTTCATTAATACCTGAATAGTTTCTTTTGTTTTTTGGCTTAGCAATTCAATTTTATTTTCTGTTAAAGCTGCAACAATAGTGTCGTTATAATGCCTTACTGTAAGCAATAGCACTTCTTTTTCAACCTGAACATCAAATAATTCACTGGCTGCCAGGGCTAGTTTTTCTATCTTTTCCGGCCTGTCATCTAAACAACAGTACAAACTGATAGCGCCATTCTGAGAAAGATTGGGCCTTATTTTTATATCAACAAATAACTGGTGCAATTTATTCACCAGGGTATCTTCTACAAACGAAAAATCTTTTGAATTAAACTGCATCAGCACCTGATTATTTTTTAAAACTATGATGGGGGGCAGGTTATGAATAGGCCGCTCACTGATGATTGTACCTGGTGAAGTTGGTTTTAAAAAACACCTCACATGCAAAGGGATACCTTTGTTTTGTAGAGGCTTAATTGTTTTTGGATGAATTACCTGTGCACCGTAATAGGCCATTTCAATTACTTCCCTAAAACTTAATTTGCTGATGAATTGTGCATCTGGAAATAACTTAGGATCTGCATTCATTACACCTTCTACATCTTTCCAAATTGTCTGGCTTTCTGCATCCAGCATGTTGGCAAAAACAGCAGCAGTATAGTCACTGCCTTCCCGGCCAAGTGTTGTACTTTCGTTTTCATCGGTAGCACCAATAAAGCCTTGTGTTATAATAATGTCCAAAGTTTCAAAAAGCGGTACGATATTTTCGTGTATTTTTTTTTGGGTAAACGCCCAGTCAATATTGGCCTCCCTGAAATTATCATCCGTTCTTACAATATCCCTTACATCTGCCCATAAATTTTTTACACCAGTTACATTTAAATAATTGCTTACAATTGCCGTACTCAATAATTCGCCGCAACATACAATTTGATCGTAATAATAATCATAATCCCTTACCGGTTTGTCGTGCAACAGCCATTCCACTTCTGTAAATAAATCGTTTAAAATACTTACTTCCTGAGGATTAAGTTGTGACAAGATATCAAGATGTTCTGCCTTAATTTGACGAAACAATTGTAATGCTTCTTCTTTATTACCGGCATAAAAAGCTTCGGCTATTTTTTCAAGGGCATTGGTGGTTTTGCCCATTGCAGAAATAATAATCAATAATTTTTCCCCTGCAAAAGATTCGATGATTTTTGCTACGTTCTGTATTCTTTCGATGCTGTTAATGCTTGCACCACCAAATTTAAAAACCTTCATTTGTATCGCTGATATTTGGGTTGATTGAGTTAATTGGGTTAATTTAGCCCTTAAAATTGCTTGGCAAAAGTCGTAATTCTTATTCAATAAATTTTTATGAATTTAATGTCTTATGATAAGCATGGACATAAATCAGGATGTGTAAATAATTTGTTTCTAAAAAGCACAGGCATGATATTGATTATATATTTTAGAGTAGTGGACATGAAAAATTGCGGGCTGATATGTGATAGTTTAAAAGCAACAAACATAAAATGATTTCAGTAATAGAATTTGAACCAAAGTATGCAAATGATTTTAAGCGACTGAACCTGGAATGGCTGGATAAATTTGGGCTTACAGAAGCTGCAGACCTGTTGATGCTGGACAATCCACAAAAAGAGATTATTGATCCTGGTGGTTGTATATTTTTGGCAAAGTTGGATGAAATGATAGTTGGGTCTGCAGCATTGATAAGAGAAGCATCCGGGCAGTACGAATTGGCTAAAATGGCTGTATCGCCTGCCTTTAGAGGAAAGGGAATTAGTAAACTACTAATAGAAAGCTGTCTGGCAAGGGCCGAAAAATCAGATGCTCAAAGAATTTACTTATCATCTAACAGTCAGCTTACAACAGCCCTTAAGTTATACGAAAAGTATGGCTTTAAATACATAACTGTAAAAGATAGCCATTATACCACAGCAGATGTAATGATGGAACTCACTATTAATGCCTCTCCGGATCAAGTTGCTATTACTGCTGCCTTAAGTTGAGCAGATGCAGAAAATGAATGGGGGTAAGTAATGAGTAAGTTTGATTAAATGATTAAAGAACGGGAATGCAAAAAACAATCATCTCAGTAAAAAACCTTCAAAAAAACTACGGAACTTTTGAAGCAGTAAAAGGAATTTCTTTTGATGTGTACGAGGGTGAAATATTTGGTTTGCTTGGCCCCAATGGCGCTGGCAAATCTACCACACTTGAAATTATTGAAACACTGCGTGATAAGACAGGTGGCCAAGTAATGGTAGACGGTATGAACTTAGACAATGAGCCGGACAATATAAAAAAAATCATTGGCGTACAATTGCAGTCCTCTGGCTTCTACCCCGGACTAACATTACTGGAACTGATACACTTGTTTGCAGGTTTGTACAACAGGCCCGTACAACCAATGGAATTATTAAAACTGGTAAATTTAGAAGATAAGGCAAAGAGCAAATACAAGGAATTAAGTGGCGGTCAAAAACAACGGTTTTCAATTGCTACCACTTTAATAAACCAGCCCAAAATTGTTTTTTTGGATGAACCCACTACTGGCCTTGATCCGCAGGCAAGAAGGAATTTATGGGACCTGATAAAAGACATCCGTTTAAAAGGAGCTACAGTCATTATTACCACTCATTACATGGATGAAGCAGAACAGCTATGCGATCGCATAGCCATATTGGATGAAGGTAAAATTATTGCCTTAGCTTCGCCGGATAAATTGATTGACGACCTGGTGGCTACCGGTTTCGAAAGACCCAAACAAGTAAAGGCGGCCAACCTGGAAGATGTGTTTATCAGCTTAACTGGTAAAGAAATAAGGGAAGAATAAGTTGGGGGAAGTTTTAGCAAAAAAGAAGAATAAACTCAAATGACAAAAATAAGTTGAGGAAAAATATAAAACGTGTAAACGCCTAAATGGCAAATAATAAATATCAACATAACAATTAAAACAAAACTATGAAGCAAATTTTTTTAGCCCTATGTGTTTTAACCATCACGGGCATAAGTGTAAATGCGCAGACAAAAGCAAAACCAGCAGCAGTAAAGCCTGTAACAGCTACTGTTAAACCATCATTAAGTATTTTTAAAAATTCAACTGATTCCTTCAGTTATGCGTTGGGGATGAACGTGGCCAATAATTTAAAGCAACAGGGCATAGAGCAAATTATTTATTCGGCTATGCAAAAAGCAATGGAAGATGTATTTAAAAAAAGACCCGTTTCCCTAAATGAACAACAGGCCAATATGTGCATACAGCAAAAATTACAAGCCAATGCGGCTAAAAAAAGTAACGGCGAAAAAGCGAAAGCTACTGCTTTTTTAGAAGCCAATAAAAAACGTGCCGGTGTAATTACTTTACCCAGCGGTTTGCAATACGAAGTAATAAAAAAAGGAGATGCAGCTTCTGCCACACCAAAATTAACTGATACTGTTGTGGCCAACTATGCCGGTACTTTAATTGATGGAAAAGAATTTGACAACTCTTACAAAAGAGGAGAACCCTTAACCATACCAGTTGGTGGCGTTATAAAAGGCTGGACAGAAATATTGCAGTTGATGCACATTGGTGATAAATTTAAAGTATTTATCCCGAGTGAATTAGGCTATGGGGAAAGAGGGGCTGGTGCTGATATCCCTGGTGGTGCTGCATTGATTTTTGATATGGAACTATTGGGTATTAAACCTAATGCACCAGCTACAGTGGGCGAACTAAAACCTAAAACAGATGTTGATACAACAAAACCACAAAACTAATATGGAAGACCTAAAGTATCCCATTGGTAAATATGAACCACAACCATTTTCTACCAGGCAATTGGATGAATGGATCATCAATATAAAATATTTACCCAATCATTTGGAAAATTCGGTAATTAATTTGGATGAACACCAGTTAGAAACGCCTTACCGTCCGGAGGGTTGGACGGTGAAGCAATTGGTACATCATGTAGCAGATAGCCACATGAATGCCTATATCCGTTTTAAGCTGGGACTTACAGAAGATGTGCCTGTTATAAAACCCTACGATGAAGGAGCATGGGCAATGCTAAGTGACACAAAAAATTTGCCCATCAATGTGTCGCTAACACTTTTGTTTTCGCTGCATGCAAGATGGGTAGAAGTTTTAACGAATATTAAAGAACAAGAATGGAACAGAACAGTGTTTCATCCGGAACAAAAAAAAGAAATTACGCTGTGGCATTTACTGGGAATGTATGCATGGCATAGCCGCCATCATACAGCACATATAACCAGTTTACGGCAAAGAATGAATTGGTAGTTAAATTATCCGTTTAAATATATTTAGGATAGTAGCAGTTTTACAAAGCTTAAATCCCAATATGTTTAAACGGATTTTATTTTAAAAAAGAAGCAACATGAAGTGGAAAATACTGTCAAGTGAGTACATATCAAATCATCAATATTTTACAGCCCGAAAAGATGTTTGTGAAATGCCGGATGGCACGATTGTACCATCTTATTTTGTGGTAGAACTTCCAGTAACTGTTTGTGCTATGGCCATAACAAAAGACGGTAAGGTTATTCTTGTAAAGCAATACCGGCACCCGATAGGCCAGGTGCTTACAGAAATACCAGGTGGTTTTATTGATGAAGGCGAAGACCCAAAAGCCGCTGTGGCCAGGGAATTGCTGGAAGAAACAGGCTATGAATTTACCGAAATTGATCACGTAGGAAAAGTAGCAGCCAACCCCGGCGTATTAAGTGGCTATACGCATTTGTTTTTAGCAAGAGGAGGAAAAAAAGTAGCTACCCAAAGCCTTGATGCCCATGAACAAATTGACATTTTGCTTTTACCTGTTGAAGAAGTAAGGGCTATGCTGCACCGTAATGAATTTGAGCAGGCATTGCATGTATGCTGTATGATGTATGCGTTTGAAAAGCTGGATGGGTTGAAGGTTTGAGACCTTGCTCTTAATTAATTTTACAAAAAAACTAAAGCGGAAACATCTTTTCAAAATCAGCTTTGTTTAAAATTTTTAATTTTCTGAACCGGTTTTCGAGGTTTTCTTTTTGGAACAAAATATGACTGTCGCCGCTTGTTACAAAACCTGAATTTGTTTGTAATGCAAATGCAATAATATAATTATCATTTTCATCATCGCGGATATAATTTTTTATGGGGTAAGTGATAGTAAAGTGAGTGGTGATCTCTTTAAGTAATTTTATGGCTTTTGGGATATTTACCTGATATTTTTGTATATGATCGTAATGCAATACAGCATCGAATTCATGAATAAGTTCATCACATAGAAATATATCGATTTCATACAATTCAATAATATCTATAATTTTTTGCTGTCTGTTGGTAAAAAAATAACTTATCTAAATATTATTATCCAGTACAAATCTATTTATCCTCATGATGATACTCTTAAGTCATGTTTCCATTTATCAATTTGTTTTAATGTAGGTTTTTTTAAATTTTTAGGGGGATCAGCAATTACACCGCTGCCTTTTTTTTTCAACCGTTTTACCCTTAATCTTGTTAATAATATCTGTTGCTCCAAAGGGTCAAGCAACGCTGCTTCTTTTGCAATTTCCTGAATGACCTCATTTGTTGTTACCAGCATCTTAAAATGTTTTATCAAATTTAATTAAAAATGTTACGATTGAGAAATCTAGAACAGGAAGATTTTTTTACATTCAGTTATCCACTTCCCCCACCAAAAAAACACTTCCGCAAACAATAATTAAATCATATTCTCCTGCATTTTTTTTGGCGGTTATTATGGCTGCATTTACATCATCAAAACAATCGCCAGTTAAATTACAGGTTGCAGCTTTTAATTTTAATTCTGCTGCAGGCAAGGCTCTTGGTATATGGGCATTGGTAAAATAGTAAGCTGCATCATTTGGCAACAACGATAGTACTTTGTCAACTTCTTTATCTTTTACCATGCCAATAATGAAATGAACCTTCCTCCTTAAATTGTTACCATTTTCCCTGATCCATTGTATTTGAACCAATACCTGTTTCATACCATCTTCATTGTGCGCTACATCCAGCACTACTGTTGGTTTTTCAGAAATAACATCCCACCTGCCATGTAAACCCGTTAATTTTTTGGTATGGGAAAGCGCATATTTTTCTGCTTCATCGGTAATCCTAAATCCATTTTGTAGTAAGATTCCTTCAGCAAATAAAACAGTACGTAAATTTTTTGTCTGGTAAATACTATTCAGGTCAATCGTAAAACTTTCCTTTATTTTTTGTTTGATATCTGTGATACAGCATTGCAATGTTTGTGCAGCTACAATAATATCAGTGATCGCATATTCTTCTTGTGCAAAATAAATGGGCGCATTGCATTGCGTAGCTTTGTTGATGAAAACAGGCTTTGTTTCAGTAAGGTATTCGCCTATTATTACCGGGATATTTGGTTTAATGATACCCGCTTTTTCTGCTGCAATTTTTTCCAGCGTGTTGCCCAAAATATTCATGTGGTCGTAACCAATATTGGTGATGATGGACAGGATGGGGGTGACGATATTGGTGCTGTCTAACCTTCCACCCAACCCTGTTTCAATAATAGCAATATCAACATGCTGTTGTGCAAAATAATTAAATGCCATGGTCATGGTCAATTCAAAAAAAGAGGGCTCAATTTGTTGTGTTAGCTGTTGGCTACGTTGCACAAAATCTACCACAAAGTCTTTGGCTATCATCTCGCCGTTAATTTTTATCCGCTCCCTAAAATCTTTTAAATGTGGCGAAGTATATAAACCGGTTTTGTAACCTGCTTGTTGAAGCATAGCGGCCAGCATATGGCTGGTACTGCCCTTGCCATTGGTGCCGGCAATATGTACACTTTTAAATTTTTTTTGTGGATTATCTAAAGCATTGCATAATGCAATGCTGTTGTGCAGATCTTCTTTGTAGGCAGCCGCACCAATGCGGCTATACATGGGCAGTTGTGCGTATAAATAATCAATCGTTTGTTGGTAAGTCATTAGTGTAAAGATAAAAGCCAAAAGTGAAAGGGCAATGGTGAATGGCAACGGAATTTACCGGGAAATAATACAAAGCAAACGGTATATAGGATTTCTATGGAGGGGCTCTAAAAGCTCACTATTAACCATTGCCGGTTCACCTATTAATTCTGTACTTTAAAATTAAATAAGATGGTAGAAACACCGCCATCAGCACTTGCCGGAAACTTCAAGTCTGCTGCTTTTTTTTTGGCAATACCAGTAATAGTGCTGTTGGAAGTAGTAGTCCCTTTTCCTATGGCACTGCCGGTATAAGATCCTGAAGCATTGTATTTTACATCCAGGTAAACTTTGGCATTTTCACTAAAATCATCTTCAAACCGAAGTGCTCCTAAATTTAATGGACGCACGCCCCTGGTAACACTTACGCCGCTTCTTCCACCTGGATTATTGCCATAGCTGTCAGGCTTACCCGAAGGATCTCCAGCATCTCCTTTGCCCCCTGGTTTTTTACCCTGGTAAGTATAACCATTATCTTCTGTAGCGCCATTACCATTTCCATTGCCTGTACCATTGTAGGTGGCTTTTGGCTTTTGTGGTTTTGGTGTTGGCATTACTACTGGTGCAGGGATGGTTGTTTTAACAGGTTTGGTAACCGGCTCGTTGGCTATTGCCGTTGCTTTAGGAATTATTTTTGTTGGTTTGGTAACTGGCGCTGCATCCTTATCTTCATTGTCATCGGGCTGAATATCTTTTGCTGGTGGTTCCTGCGCTGCTGCTGCTTTCTGTTGCTGAACGACTGGTTGTTGCGAAGGGGCCATATCGCCTTTTTTTAATGGTTGAATTTCACCAAATCCTTCTGCATTATTGCCAAGGTTAATTTCTATAAGATCTTCCACTAAAGGCAAAGGAGGTTTTATGATAGGCCAGGTTATAAAAATGGCTAACAACAGCAATGTACCTACTATAATTACAGTGTAGGTAAATGCCTTTTTATTTTTTTCTGCTTCAAATGATGACTGCATAGTTTGATTGTAATACATCCAAAGTTATTTTATTAAAATTAAACGGTGCAATACTATGCCAAAATACATTTTCGCTGTTAAAGCTTTAACAAAAAGTTGTAGCCTAAACTTTTGATCTAACCTATCCTTTTATAAATAAACATTGGTAAGCAATGCATCAGTTTGGCTATAAGCCACCATCGTTTTGTAATGTAAACAATGCGTTTTTTATTTTTGATCGCTGTGTAAATTTCCAGTGCTGCTTTTTCAACAGATGAGACCCAAAACTGGCCATTGCCTTTTGCCATCTTAGTTTTTACAAACCCCGGTTGAATATCTGTCAGGTAAATGGGTAGTTTTAATCTGGCTGCTTTTATATACAGCCCTTCCATATAAATACTCATGTAAGCCTTGCTGGCACTGTATGCAGGTGCAAAACTATTTCCCCTGATACCTGCTATAGACGATGTAGCTGCAATATGGCCTTTCCTTTCCAAAACAAAATAATTAAAAGCAAAATTTACCATTTCTACAAAGCCATTTACATTTGTTTGCGTGGTATTTTTATCAATTTCCCAGTTAAGTGTTTCAGATGGTTCTCCATAACCACTGTTGTAAATCAACAAATCGAGGCCACCAAGTAGCTGGGTTAAATGTTTCAGGCATTCTATATTTTCACCACTGGTTACATCAAAACATTCAGTAATAATATTGTCGGGAAAATCCTGTTGTAAGCTATCCAGTAATTCTCTTCTTCTGCCGGTAACACCAACAAGCCAGTTTTTGGCTGCATACATTTTTGCCAGTTCTCTTCCAATACCCGAGGTGGCTCCAATGATGATCACTTTGTTCATTCACTATTTTTTTACAAATATATCATACCCAAAGCGTATGATCGTTCCTGTTATTACCAACAAAAAAAATACCCGTATAAATTTATTGCCCTTAAGAATAGCCAGCCTGGCACCTAAGACAGAACCTGCAAAATTACAAACTGCCATTGGCAAAGCATATTGATACAAAATATGTCCACTGCGGGAGAAGAAAAATATGGAACCAATATTGGTAGCTACATTTACCAATTTAGCATGAGCACTGGCCTTTAAAAAATCAAAGCCCATTATTGAGATAAAGAAAAGTATTAAAAAACTTCCTGTACCTGGCCCTATAAAACCATCATAAAAACCAATGAGCAACGCAATGATAATGCACCAGGAATATTCTCCTTTTTTAGGAACTGATCTTTCACTCGCTAACCCGAAATTTTTTTTTGTATAAGTATAAATAAACACCACAATCAACATTGTAAAAAATACAGGTTTCATAAAGGCGTTGCTAACAATTGTTACAGTAGCAGAGCCGGCATAGGCAGCCAATAAAGCAACACTGCACATTACAGCCAATAACTTCCAGCGAAGGTTTACTTTAAAAGCATACTGAAAAGCGGCAATCGAAGTGCCAAAAAGGGAAGGGATTTTTGTAGTGCCTAGCAAAGTCGCTACTGGGTATTGAGACAGGGTTATTAGTGTTGCAGGCGTTTGCACCAGTCCGCCGCCACCTACAATTGAATCAATAAAACCAGCCGCAAAAGCGGCTATACATAGAATAGTTATTTCCTGGGTCATGAAAGGGGGTTAATTTTAAATACAAGTAGCAGGCAGGTATAAATGAAATTTATTTATTGTTTTGAATCACTATTGTCCGACAAAAATTTTAAATAAAGGGTGAGATTTTCTCACCCTTTATAGTTA